>JBOHII010000279.1:0-13657 GCA_050725955.1 Pseudolabrys sp.
AGCAGCATCTGATCGACCGCGGCGGGCGTCTGTCGCGCTTCCAGAAGAAGTTTTCTGGTTTCCTTAAGACCGACGACAAGAAGGCCGATAAGAAATAGCGAGCGGACTGCCTTCGCTTATGAAAAACCCCCGCGTCAGGCGTGGGTTTTGCTTTCGCGACTGCCGTCACCGAGCCGTAGCAATTGACCGGCAATTACGCCGGACTTGCCTCGGTCGCCGGTCGATCAGACGATTTCCGCGCCGAATGCGGCCTTCAACAGGCCGAGTTGGCGTTCGACGGGATTGATCGCCGCCGAGCGGTCGGGCGTCGGCTGATTGTGGATGGTAGAGTCGAGCCGGCGCACTTTGCTTTGCAGCTTGTGCGAGCGCTCGATCAGTTCGCGCAACTTCGCCGGCAGCAATTCCAGATTATTCGGATCGTGGAAGTCGGCGGCGGAAAGCCTGACCTTGCTCTTTTCCTTGTTGGCCTGCGCGAGCGACATCTCGCCTTCCTTCACCGCGCGATGCAGCAGCAGCCAGGAGGCAAGCTGCATCAGCCGCGTGGTCAGTCGCATGCTTTCGGTAGCGTAGGCGAGCGCGGCGGCACGCTCGAGTTTCTTGGATTCCTGCCGGCCCGGACCATCGAGATAGGTCGCGGTCTCTTCCACCAACGCCATGCCGTCGCGAAACAGATCGGCGAAGGCCTGCGAATTGGCGAGCCGCTCGCCGAACGACACCGGCTGTAATTCGCCCGTGGACTTCTCAGACATGACGCAACGCCTCACCCATGTACCTGGGGCTGTTATACGCGCCCCGTATGAGGACCAGCATTGCTCCCCGCCACCCGCCCTGTCCAGACCGCGGACGCGCAAACTTTACGACATAGTTGCCGGGCAAGCTTAAGAGCGAGGCGACCACGATCGCCGCGGATGTCCCGAAATGGCACAAAAAAAGGAGCCGCCGTTGCCGGCGGCTCAAGGTGATAACAGGGAGGCGTCAAACAGAGTGGACAGGAGCCACTCAATGTCCATGAAGATGGACCATTAGAGTAATGATCGAGAAAGCTTACCAACGCCTTAACAAATTGCCGCCAATGCCGGACTTTTACGCGGCGCCCGATACCGGCGCTGCGGCGGACGAAATTCTAGCGCTTGAAAAACTGATCGGCAGCCGAGCGCGAGGCGCGCTTTTGCGTCATGTCGGCTTCCAGCCGGCCGATCTCGTCGTGCAGCAACTGCACGCGCAGTGCGAGCTCCTCGACCGAAAGCAGGCTCAAATCCTGTCCGATTTCGTGCGCGATTTTCTTTTTCGGTTTGTCGTCTTCGTCGATCGCCGCCATGAACTGTCTCCATCATGCAAAATCTAGTCGCGGCCGCTTGGATTGTCACATCGGAGCGCAATGCCTAAACAAAGAAGCCATGCGTAAAGCGGCCGAGAAAATTGCGCTGCCGATAATCGCCGAGGGCGAGATCGGGCCGGCGATCCAAGGGCTTCCTGCTCAGTGAGCGGTCGCCGCCCATGCCCTGATAGAAAGTAGCGGCCATATCGGCCAAATCATGCTAACCCTTTGAACGTACGGCGGCTTCTCTTGCTCTCCGGATGCGAAGCCGGTACTCCTGACAGGCGTTTCATGCCGGCAAGGGCCGCGAAATCGGCACATTGTCGGACCTAAATTGAGCAGGGTGAATTTGATCGCGGATTTTCACCGTCGGCGGTATCGGATCGGCAGAATGACAGGCACCGCCGCGGCCGGGTATTTTGCTTTGGCCCCGCTGCGTTGCCTGGCGGTCGCCGTGGTTTTGGCTGTCGCATGGCTGTCAGGGACGCAGCCGGCGCGCGCAGTCGAAGCGGTGAATGTACGGCTCGACGTCTCGGCCATCGATCTCACCGCCGCCACCGAGCTGCAAAAGACTGAAGGCTACCGCACGCAAGTGTCGACCGCGCCCGGCCCGGACGGCATCGTGCGCCGCATCGAGGTGCGCGCTCGCGAACACAACAACAACTGGGCGGTGTTCGCGCTCACCAATAATTCCGACGAGCAGATCGATCGGCTGATCGTCGTGCCGCATTACCGCATGGTCGGCTCCGGCTTGATCTGGCCCGACTTGGGGCTCTCGCGCATCGCCTCCATTACACCAAGCTCGGGCGACCGTCCGGTGCGGCAGGAGAGTACGACCTCCGATATTTTCCGCGTCACGCTCGATCCCGGCACCGTCATTACTTTCGTTGCCGAACTGCGCACCGACAAGCTGCCGCAGATTTATCTGTGGGAGCCAGACGCTTACAAAGACAAGGTCAATTCCTTCACGCTGTATTACGGCATCGTCATCGGCATCGCCGGCTTGCTGGCGCTGTTCCTCACCATCTTGTTCGTGGTGAAGGGCTCGGTGATGTTTCCCGCCGCCGCCGCGCTCGGCTGGGCGGTGCTCATCTACATCGGCATCGATTTCGGATTCTGGGGCAAGGTGTTCGACATGTCGGCCGGCACCGAACGCGTATGGCGCGCCTGCGGCGAGGCAATCCTGTCGGCGACACTGCTCGTGTTCCTGTTCGCCTATCTCAATCTGTCACGCTGGCATGTGCGCTACGCCCACATCACCATCGCCTGGCTCGCCGCGCTGGTGGCCCTGATCGCGGTGGCGGTGGTCGATCCGGCCGTTGCCTCAGGCATCGCGCGCATGTCGCTTGCCGGCATCGCCGTGTTCGGGCTGGCGCTGGTGATTTATCTGTCCACACACGGTTTCGATCGTGCGGTGCTGCTGATCCCGACCTGGCTGTTGCTCGTGGTATGGACCGGTGCCGCCGGATTGGCGGTCACCGGCGCCGTCACCAACGATATCATCGGCCCGGCGCTGCTCGGCGGCTTGGTGCTGATCGTGATGCTGATCGGCTTTACCGTAATGCAGCACGCTTTCGCCGGCGGCATAACCCACGGCATCGTATCCGACGTCGAAAGACGCGCTCTGGCGCTGACCGGGGCCGGCGACCTGATCTGGGACTGGGACGTCTCCGCCGACAAAGTCTATACCAGCCCGGAAACCGAGCAACTGCTCGGCCTCAAACGCGGCACGCTGGAGGGACCGGCGGCGACTTGGCTCGACGTGCTGCATCCACTCGACCGCGACCGTTTCCGCGCCACGCTCGATTCGGCGGTCGAGCAGCGGCGCGGCCGCCTCAACCAGGGCTTCCGTCTGCGCGCGTCCGACGGCCATTACCTGTCGTTTTCGCTGAAAGCACGCCCGGTCGTCGGCTCCGACGGCGAAGTGGTGCGGCTGGTCGGCACGCTCACTGACGTAACCGACTTCAAGAAAGCCGAGGAGCGGCTGCTGTTCGACGCCGTGCACGACAATCTCACCGGCCTGCCCAACCGTGAACTGTTCATCGACCGCATGGAAGCCGCCTTCGGGTTTGCGCGCTCCGATCCGCAGATCCGCCCCTCGGTGCTGGTGATCGATCTCGATCGCTTCAAGCAGGTCAACGATTCGGTCGGGATCGCGGTTGGCGATTCCATCCTGCTCACCATCGCCCGCCGGCTCGCACGCCTGCTCAAGCCGCAGGATACGCTAGCGCGGCTGTCGGGCGATCAGTTCGCCCTGATCCTCTTGTCGGAACGTGAGCCGGCGCGCATCGTCGCCTTCACCGAGACGCTGCGGCGCACTTTGCGCGCGCCGATAGCCTTCAACGACCGCGAAATCTTCCTCACCGCTTCGATCGGCCTGGCGCTGGCGGAAAGCCAGCCGCACCGCACCGAGGAAGTGCTCAAAGACGCCGAGCTTGCGATGTATCACGCCAAGAGAATCGGCGGCGACCGCATCGAAATCTTCAAGCCGGCGATGCGGTCGCGCAAGACCGACCGGCTCACCATGGAATCGGAACTGCGCCGCGCCATCGAGCGTGAGGAGATCAAGGTGCTCTACCAACCCATCGTGCGGCTGGAAGATCGCGCCATTGCCGGCTTTGAGGCGCTGGCGCGCTGGGATCATCCCAAGCTCGGCCGCCTGTCGCCGGCGGAGTTTATCAATATTGCCGAGGAAATCGGCCTCATCGTCGATCTCGGCCTGTTCGTGCTTGAGCGTACCGCGCGCCAACTTGCGACCTGGCAGGCGGCGAGTCGGGCGCGTGAGCCGATCTTCGCCAGCGTCAACGTGTCGTCGCGGCAATTGCTGCGCCACGACCTTATCCAGGACCTGCGCAGCGTGCTCGGGCGCTCGGTACTCGCGCGCGGCACATTCAAGCTGGAGATCACCGAATCGCTGGTGATGGAAAATCCCGAACACGCTGCGCAGATGCTCACCCGCATCAAGGAACTCGGCGCCGGACTGTCATTGGACGATTTCGGCACCGGACACTCCTCGCTCGCCTATCTGCAACGGTTTCCCTTCGACACCATCAAGATCGATCAGTCTTTCGTGCGCACAACCGCCAGCGGCAAGCGGCCGACGATCCTGCGCTCGATCATCGCGCTGGCGCACGATCTGGGCATGGACGTGGTGGCAGAAGGCGCGGAGACCGACAGCGACGCGATCGAGCTCTACCAGCTGGGCTGCGAATTTGCGCAAGGCTTTGCGTTCGGCGAGCCGATGAGTGCGCAGGCGGCCGGCGGGCTGCTCTCCAGCGAAAAGATGGAAGTCGCGCGCTAGAGACGTTATGAGCCGGCTTGTGCCGAGTTGGAGTTCGCGGTCGCGAAAAAATCCTAAGCGTGGCCCGATTCACTCGACAGTTGGCCGAGACCGATGCCGATCTTGCGCAGCGCCTTCTCGTATTTGCCGTCGGTGTCGGTGCCGAAGATCAATTCCGGGTCGGCCGGGCAATGCAGCCAGCCATTCTGCTGGATCTCGATTTCGAGTTGGCCTGGCGCCCAGCCGGCATAGCCGAGCGCGAGGATGGCACTCTCAGGCCCGTTACCGCGCGCGATCGCCTTGAGGATGTCGAGCGTGGCGGTGAGGCAGATGCCTTCGTCGATCGGCAGCGTCGAGTTCTCGATGAAGAAATCGGCAGAGTGCAGCACGAAGCCACGTCCGGTTTCCACCGGCCCGCCTTTGAGCACCTTGACGTCCTCGGCCTGCGTCGGCAGTTGGATGCGCTCGGCCGCCGGGATCACCTCGAGTTGCACCAGGAGGTCGGGGAATTTGATGTTGCCGGCCGGCTGATTGACGATGATGCCCATGGCGCCTTCGCTGGAATGCGCACAGACATAGATCACCGCGCGCGTGAAACGCTCGTCGTTCATCGCCGGCATCGCGATCAGCATCTGACCGTCGAGGTAGCCGCGCGCCGAGGCCTTGCCGGCCGATTTACGTGAATGCTTCATGGAGAAAGGTTACCCAATCGGTCCGCTTTTGCAAACGATGCGGTTGCGGAAAGTTCAGTCATCCGTTGTCATATTCAACACGACAATTGTGGCGGAATCGCCGTGCTGCCGCTATCTTGTTCACCACATGCTCACAATGAATTCAGTGGCGAAGTAGTTCCTTACCGTTTAGATCGAGTGCCATGGGAATCATTAATAAGCGAATGCGCTTGATATTTGCCGCAAGCGGTGTCGCGGCGATGCTCGGCGGCCCCGCGCACGCAGCGGACGCATCGCCCTGGGTCGAGGATTCTAATTCCGCGCTTCGCCTGATCGCGGGCGCGAACGACGGCGCCGAATCTTTGCACGCCGGCATCGAAATCAAGATGCAGCCGGGCTGGCACACCTACTGGCGCTATCCCGGCGACTCCGGCGTGCCGCCGCGATTCGTATTTTCCGGCTCCGACAATGTTGCCACCGTAAAGGTGCTCTATCCGGCGCCGCGTGCCCTCACCGACGAGGCCGGCACCACCATCGGTTACAAAGATGACGTGATCTTTCCGCTGCGTGTTTTCCCACGTGACAAGAGCAAGCCGGTGACGCTGCATCTCAAGGCCGACTACGCGGTCTGCGCCAAACTGTGCATGCCGGTCGAGGCGAACGCGCAGTTGACCTTCGATCGCGCCGGCGGCTCCGGCAATGCCGCGCTTGCTGCCGCCGAAGCGCACGTGCCGCAACCCGTTTCCGCCGCGAAAGCGGGATTGACTGCGCGCCGCGCTAATGACGACAAGCGCAAGCCGCTGGTGTTCGTCGATCTGGCGGCGCCGACCGGCGAGCCGGTCGAATTATTCGTCGAGGGCCCGACCGCCGAATGGGCATTGCCCATCCCGAAGCCCGCACCTGGCGCGCCGGCCGGCCACCGGCACTTCAGCTTCGAACTCGATGGCCTGCCGCCGGGCGTCGATCCCAAGGGGCCGTTCGAGCTGACCTTTACGATTGTGCGCGGCGGCAGCGCAACCGAGGTCAAGACTCATCTCGACTAAACGGGCGTAACGGCGCTATTTTGCGCATCCGGTCTATTCAACGAAACGCAACGCGAGAGGAACCCCATGCCCATCAAGGTCGGCGATCGTCTGCCAAATGCCAAATTCCGCGTCATGACCGGCGAAGGCCCCGCCTGGAAAACCACCGACGACATCTTCAATGGCAAGAAGGTCGCCCTGTTCGCGGTGCCAGGCGCTTTCACGCCGACATGCAACAACCTGCACATGCCGAGCTTCCTCAACAACGCCGCCGCCATCAAGGGAAAGGGCGTCAGCACCATCGCGGTGACCGGCGTCAACGACATATTTGTCATGGAGGCCTGGAAGAAGGCGACCGGCGCCGACGGCAAGGTCGATTTCCTCGCCGACGGCAACGGTGAGTTCGCCAAGGCGATCGACATGGCCTTCGACGGATCCGGCAACGGCCTCGGCACGCGTTCGAAGCGCTACTCGATGCTGGTCGACGACGGCGTGGTGAAGACGCTTAATATCGAAGACGCGCCGGGAAAATGCGAAATTTCCGGCGGCGACACGCTGCTCAAGCAGCTTTAGTTTTCACTTCGACTTCATCGCGCCGATCGCGCCGGCACGCGCCGCGACCAAACCGTCGCGCGCGAGCTGGTCGGCGCGTTCGTTCATGGCATGGCCGGCGTGACCTTTGACCCAGTGCCAGCGTACGTCGTGATGCTTTAGCGCCTCATCGAGCCGCTTCCACAGATCGACATTCTTGACCGGCTTCTTGTCGGCGGTACGCCAGCCGTTTTTCTTCCAGCCCTTGATCCATTGGGTGATGCCGCCGCGCACATATTCGCTGTCGGTGTAAAGATCGACGATGCAGGGGCGCTTGAGCGCCTCAAGCGCGGAAATAGCGGCCGTCAATTCCATGCGGTTGTTGGTGGTGTGCGGTTCGCCGCCGTTCAATTCCTTTTCGTGGTCGCCAAACGTGAGGATCGCGCCCCAGCCGCCCGGACCCGGATTACCGGAGCAGGCACCATCGGTGTGGACGGTGATGCGCTGCTCGGTCAAGCTTCAACCCCGTAGTCGCTCACGTCCTTAACCGTCTGGTGGAAGCGCAGCTTGCGGAAATATTCGAGCGGGTCCTTCGGCTTCACCAGTGCGCCATCCGGAACCGCCAGCCAATCCACCAGCCTTGTCAGCAGGAAGCGCATAGCCGCGCCACGCGCCAGCACCGGCAGCGCCGCGCGCTCCGCCGCCGACAGCGCCCGCACTTTGGCGTACGCCTTGAGCAGGGCGCGGCCTTTGGTGACGTTGTAGGAATGATCGGGCTCGAAGCACCAGGCGTTGAGGCAGACCGCGACGTCATAGGTGAGCGTATCGGTGCAGGCGAAATAGAAGTCGATCAGCCCGGACAGGTTGGTGCCGAGAAAAAATACATTGTCGGGGAAGAGATCGGCGTGGATCACGCCGCCGGGCAGCGCGCGCGGCCAAGATTTCTCCAGCGTATCGAGTTCTTTGACGATCTCCGCGCACAGGCCGGGCCGCACGCTGTCGCCGCGTTCCCTGGCGTGCTCGTAAAGTCCGCGCCAGCTTTCCATGCCCAGCGCATTCGGCCGTCGCATCCTGAAATCCGCGCCGGCGAGGTGCAGGCCGGCGAGCGCCTCGCCCACCGCCGCGCAGTGACCGGCGTTCGGGCGGCGTATCCAAAGCCCGTCGAGAAAGGTAACGATGGCCGCCGGCCGGCCGGCGATTTTTCCGAGCATGCCGCCTTGGCCGTTCTTCACCGGCTGCGGACAGGTGATGCCGCGGGCGGCGAGGTGCTCCATCAGCGCCAGGAAAAACGGCAGGTCGTTCTCCGCCACGCGCTTCTCGTACAGCGTGAGAATAAAGCTGCCGGCCGTGGTGTGCACCAAGAAATTGGAATTCTCCACGCCTTCGGCGATGCCCTTGTAGGAGCGCAGTTCGCCGATCTGATAGCGGCCCAAGAATTCGGTCAGATCGTCGGCGGTGACGTCGGTATAGACGGCCATCGATCGGTCACTCCGCCGCCTGGCTCTCCCGCAGCCGGCGGGGCAGCGGAAAGAACACCCCCTCCTCGGCCGCGCAGACGGTTTCGACGCTGACGGCATAGCGTTGCGCAAACGCGTCGACGATCTCCTCGACCAGCACTTCCGGCGCCGAGGCGCCGGCAGTGATTCCGAGCCGCACGATCGAGCTGAATTCGTTCCAGTCGATATCGGCGGCGCGCTGCACCAGCATGGCGCGCGGACAGCCCGCGTGCTCCGCCACTTCCTTGAGCCGTTGCGAATTCGACGAGTTGGGCGCGCCGACCACGATCAGCGCATCGACGATGGGGGCCACGCGCTTGACCGCTTCCTGCCGGTTGGTGGTGGCGTAGCAGATGTCTTCCTTGTGCGGCCCGACGATGTTGGGAAAACGCTCTTTGAGCCGATCGACGATCGCCGTGGTGTCGTGCACCGACAACGTGGTCTGCGTGACATAGGCGAGTTTACCGACGTCACGCGGCTTGAAATTTTCCGCGTCCGTCAAAGTTTCGACCAAGGTCACGCTGCCGGCGGGAAGCTGACCCATGGTGCCGATCACCTCCGGATGGCCGGCATGCCCGATCAACACGATCTGGCGCCCGCGCCGGTGATGGATCTCGGCCTCGCGATGCACCTTGGTGACCAGCGGGCAGGTGGCGTCGAGCGTGAACAAATTGCGCCGCGCCGCCTCGTCGGGAACGCTCCTCGGCACGCCATGCGCAGAGAAAATCACCGGGGCACGGCTATCGGGAACTTCGCCGAGTTCCTCGACAAAAATAGCGCCCTTGGTGCGCAGGCACTCGACCACGTAGCGGTTGTGCACGATTTCGTGGCGGACATAGACCGGCGGCCCGTAAAGCTCGAGCGCCCGCTCCACCGATTCGATGGCGCGCACCACCCCGGCGCAGAATCCGCGCGGCGAACAGAGCAGAACTTGAAGCGCGGGCTTTTCGCAGCGCTCGGCCATAATGTCCTCGAAATCGCGCCGATTTGTCGCGAATTTCAAGCCCCGACATGGGGCGCGCCGCCCTTGCCTGTCAAGCCGCGGCGGTTGCGTGGTCGCGGGCCAGACCCTATATTCCGAGCACTTTCCGATCATCGCCGATGATCCGGTGCTTCGCCCGACGGGCGGGCGGAGCGTAGAGGAGATATTGCCATGGCCACCCCAGCACCGCTGATGCCGAAAGCGACCGCCGTCTGGCTGTTGGACAACACCGCGCTGTCGTTCGACCAGATCGCCGAATTCTGCAAGCTGCATCCGCTGGAAGTGAAGGCGATCGCCGACGGCGACGCCGCGCAGGGCATCAAGGGCCTCGACCCGATCCAGACCGGACAGCTCACGCGCGAGCAAATCACCGCGGCGGAAGCAAATCCGGAAATCCACCTCACCCTCGCCAAACAGAACGTCACGATTCCGCAGCCCGATCGCGGCGGCAAGAAGGGTCCGCGCTATACGCCGGTGTCGCGCCGGCAGGACCGGCCGAACGCCATTCTGTGGCTGGTGCGCAATCATCCCGAGCTCAAGGATTCGGCGATCATGCGCCTTGTCGGCACCACCAAGTCGACGATTTCGGCGATCCGCGACCGCACGCACTGGAACGCGGCCGCGCTCGCGCCCATGGACCCGGTGACGCTCGGCCTGGCGACGCAGACCGATCTCGATTTCGAGGTCAACCGCGCCAACAAGGAAAAGCCGGCGCCGGCCGATACCGGCGCGACCTTGCTGCCCGCCGCGGAAACCACCGCGAAGAAAGAAGCGGAGGTCGCCGCCGCCGCCGCGGCCGAAGCTGAAAAGAACCCGGGCGGCAGCGACCTCGACGTTTCCGCCGTGTTCGCCAAGCTCAAGCAGCTCGGCGGCAAGGGCGAAAAGGAAGAGGAATAAGCGCACGATCGCGGATCAATAACCGCGCGTGCCCTCGATCGCCGCGATGTAGCGGGCGATCGATCTCTCCAGCGCCGCTTTTCCATCCGATGCGATCACGTTATCGAAATAATGGCCATAAATCGTGTCGAACGCGTAGGGCTTCATCGCCGCGCCGATCTTTTCGACGTCCTTGCGCGACAACGGAATGAAATTCGGATAGCTGCGCATGAAGGCGAGCCACTTGCGGTCGGGGGCGACGGAAAGAATGTCGCCGGCGCAGACCACGCCACGGCCGCCTGCGCCACCGGCCCAATGCAGCACCGTGCCGCCTGCAAAATGCCCGCCGCAGCGGATGAGCGTGACGCCGTCCCACAGCTTGCAGGTGTCGCCTTCCCATAGATGAATCGCGGTGTCCGGCCGCATGATCCAGGCTTTGTCGGCGGCGTTGAGGTGGATGTGGCAATCGAAGGCGCGCGCCCACTCCACCATCGTGGTGTAGAAATGCGGATGCGAGATCGCGATTGCCTTTATGCCGCCGAGGCCTTTGATCGCGCTCACCGTCGCGGCGTCGAGCGTGGCGACGCAATCCCACAACACGTTGCCCCCTGGCGTGCGCACCAGCAGCGCGCGTTGGCCGATGGCAAAGCCCGCGCCGATGCCGAGGATGCCCGGCTCGTATTCACGCAAGCTGTTCATGTGGCTTTGCGCCAGCGCGTCGAGCGTCGTCCAGGTCTGCCCGCGCGGCGGCACGTATTGCCGCTCCTCCTCGCAGATCGCGCATTGCGCGGGCGGCTTGTCGCTTTCCGCGTATTGCATGCCGCAGGCGGTGCAGATGAACTGGGGCATGGGTTTCCTCTTTCCGGTTATTGCGGGTTTGCGCCTTCGGCGCGCCCCGGAATGACAGCGAGAGGTTAGCAAACGCCCAAGCCTCATCGCCCCTATTCTTTGCGGCGCGGGGTACGCCGTACTCCCCGCCGCGGCGGGCCTTCGTTTGCTCCTCGCCCGCAGGGCGGGGGAACCGCCCCCCGCAAAATGCGAGGGGGATGGAGCGCCGAGCGGCGCACCAGTCTTCAGTATTGCCGCATCCTCTTTTGAAGGATGCGGGCGCCTCTCGGCGCTCCATGCGGCGATTTTTGTCCCCGGGGCCGTGCTTCCGGGCGCGGACGGGCCGGATTCCCCGGCCCCTATCCGGGCAGCTTTCGCCGCCCTTCATCCGCGTCGCGTCCAGCCATTCAAGGCAGCCGGTCATAATGCCAGCGGACGGCGACCCAGGGCTCCCCGAGTGCGTGCTTGCGAGGCACGCCCGCGGGCGCCGCACCTGCTCCACTTCGAGAACGCCTCTAGAAGCGCCCCTCATGAGCAGGCGGCGCAACCGTAACCGCGGATATAGGCGGAATTATGATTATAATCCTAGCCCGTTCTGCGGCGATTTTCGCCCCGCCGCGCGCCCTTCCAGCAGCGTCGTCAATGCTCTCCATGAGCAAAAATGATGCAACGCATTATTCCGTTAACTATCTACGGAACAAGCACAATTTAATGTGAAGCGGCTCACACTTGTGCGTCGCAATATTGGGGCTATCTGCGTCCGACAAGCGACGGAATCAGGAGACCCACAATGAATACGCACAAAGCAAAATTTCTCTCGGCGGCCGTTATCGCGACAGCCTTGATCGCCACGGTGGCCATTGGCCGCACGGTGCACACGCATACGGTCGGCGCAGGCGCACAGCCTGCCCAGCACAGCAGCACGGGCGACGCGCCCGACACGCTGGCGCATGCCCCGCTGCGCGGCAGCCTTGCCTGCGGCAGCCTGAGCTTTGTGGACTGCCAGAGGCTCGGGCAGATGCTGCCGATGTGAGGCGGACGGAATGATAGCGCCCGTGCAGGCGGGCGAATTACGGCGGAGCCGGCAGCGAAAAGCTGACCGGCTTTGTCGTTTCAGGCCTGCTCATCGAGCGCGCCGCTTAATCATCGATTTTGACGCTGGCGGCCGGGCGCGAACACCTGCATATAGACAGGCATGAGCAAATCCCCACGCGTCACTTTTCAGCCTAAGCGCATCGCCGAAGGCGACTGGCAAATCGAGGCCCACTACCCGGGCGAAGACGTCCGCATTATTTCCGGCCTGACCAGCAAGGCCGACATTGACGATTGGATGAACGGCAGCCGCAAGATCGCCTGGCTCCGATCGCAGGGCTATGCGAAGTGAGCGGCGAACTTGGCGGCGCTTGCCAGGGCGCAGGACGATCTATGAGCAGCAGAACCGTTAAATACACCACTGGTGAAATCGGCCGGGTGCGTGTGGTGGGGGATTTCCTGCCTTCACCCGAGGCGCTGGTGCCGCGCGAGGAGAACGTGAAGGTGACGCTTTCGTTGTCGCGCCGCAGCGTCGATTTCTTCAAGCGCGCGGCAAAATCGCGCCGCGTGCCTTACCAGCGCATGATCCGCGCGCTGGTGGATGCTTATGCGGCGAGGCAGGAGGGGAAGTGAGCAAACCGTGCGCCTGCATTCAACGTCATGGCCGGGCGTGTCCCGGCCATCCACGTCTTCACCAATCTCACGTCAAATAAGCCTGTCGTACAGGTCGTCCCAATCGGGATTCATTGCGTGCAGCAGCCGCACCTTCCAGGCACGCGGCCAATGCTTAATTGTCTTCTCGCGCTGAATGGCGTCGCGAATATCATCGTAACGCTCGTAGTACACGAGCAACCTCAAATCGTAACGCTTTGAGAATCCGTCAACCTGTCGCTCGCGATGCTCGAAGGCGCGGCGCGCGAGATTGCTCGTGACTCCGGCATACAATATGCCGTTGCGCTTATTCGTGATGAAATAAACCCAGCCGCCGGCCATTTAATTAATAAAGGAAGACGTAGATGGCCGGGTCAAGCCCGGCCATGACGTGGAGGGGCGGTGCGAGCCGCTTTATACCCCCACCCCGTGCCCCTTCAGCGCCTGCCCGATCTCATCCAAAATCGCCGGATCGTCGATGGTGGCCGGCATCTGCCATTCCTCGCCGTCGGCTATCTTCTTGATGGTGCCGCGAAGAATTTTTCCCGAACGCGTCTTCGGCAGCCGCGCCACCGTGATCGCCAGCTTGAACGCCGCGACGGGGCCGATCTTTTCGCGCACCAGTGCGACGATCTCCTTCTCGATCTCCGCGGGCGGCCGGTTGACGCCGGCCTTGAGCACGATGAAGCCGCAGGGCACCTCGCCTTTCATTTCGTCCTTGATGCCGAGCACGGCGCATTCGGCGACGTCCGGATGGCCGGCCAGCACCTCCTCCATGCCGCCGGTGGACAGGCGATGTCCGGCGACGTTGATGATGTCGTCGGTGCGGCTCATCACGAACAAATAGCCGTCCGCGTCCTTGTAGCCGGCGTCCGCGGTTTTGTAATAGCCGGGGAATTCGTCGAGGTAAGCTTCCCGGAAACGCACATCGTCCTGCCACAGCGTCGGGAAGCAGCCCGGCGGCAGCGGC
>JBOHII010000280.1:0-19762 GCA_050725955.1 Pseudolabrys sp.
GCGTAGTCGCGGCGGCCTGTTATGTCGCCCGTACCTACGGGATCCACTCGGCCATGCCGATGTTCGAGGCCAAGCGCCGGTGTCCGCATGCGGTGGTGGTCAAGCCCAACATGGCAAAATACGTCAAGGCCGGCCGCGAAGTACGCAGCGCAATGGCCGTGCTGACGCCGCTGGTCGAGCCGCTCTCGATCGACGAAGCGTTTCTCGATCTGACCGGCACCGAGCGGCTGCACGGGATGAGCGCCGCCAAGGCACTCGCGCGATTCGCAATTCAGGTCGAGCGCGAGGTCGGCATCACGGTCTCCATCGGTTTATCGGCCAACAAGTTCCTCGCCAAGATTGCCTCCGATATGGACAAGCCGCGCGGCTTTGCCGTGCTCGGACAAGCCGATGCGGCAGCTTTCCTGGCGCCCAAGCCCGTCGGCTTCATCTACGGGGTCGGCGCGGTGACCGCGGCGAGGCTTGCGAACGACGGTTTTCGTCTCATCGCAGATTTGCAGCGCGCCGAGGAGCGCGACCTGATGGCCCGCTACGGCGAGGAAGGCGCGCGGCTCTGGCGGTTATCACGCGGAATCGATACACGCAGCGTCGACCCCGTGCGCGAGACCAAAAGTATTTCGGCGGAAACCACCTTCGAGCGCGACATCGGCGACTTCCGTCCACTCGAACAGTATCTGTGGGATTTGACCGAGCGCGTGTCGGCGCGCCTGAAATCGAGCGCCCTTGCCGGCTCGACCGTGACGCTCAAGCTCAAAAGCGCCGACTTCAAGATCCGCACACGCGCTCGCGCACTCAACCGCCCGACACAACTGGCGGCGCGCATCTTCGCTGCCGGCCGCGATTTGTTGCAAAAGGAAGTGGGCGCCACCCAGTTTCGACTGATCGGCGTCGGCGTGAGTCATCTGGAGGATGCCGCGGACGGCGACCTTTCCGATCTTATCGACCGGCGCGCCGCCGAGGCCGAGCATGCCATCGACCGCGTGCGGGCAAAATTCGGCCGCGACGCCGTCGTGAAGGGTCTGGCGATCGACGACGATTAGCGAGCCGTCACGGGCACGGCTTGACCTTCTTGAGTTCCAGCGACGTCATCTCGCCGGTAATGGTGAAGGTTGAATAGTCGAGGACCAGTTTGCGTGAAATGCCATTCTCGTAAAGCTCGAAGGAAATCGCATAGACCGGGGTCTGCTCGCCCGTCCGCTCCTTGTCGGCCTTCTCCTGCTCGAAATAGCTGATGGTCACCGGCCAGCGCGTTAGCTTGGCAAGCTCGGGTATCTTGGCCGCCGCGTCTTCCGGCGGCTTCTCGCCCGGCGCGATCGGCTTACCGATCACCGTGAGCGTGCTGTAGAGCTTGTCGCCGGTTTCCGAGCCGTCATAGACTGGAAACTCCAGGATCGATTTGCCCGCGCGCGCGGCGGTAATGATGCGCCGCATGTGCTCGGTCGGAAACACCGCGCTCACCGGAACCGTGAAGGTCTTCTCCGTCGGCTTACTCAAATTGACCGCCACCGTCTTCGCGGTGCGGTCGGCATGGCCGTCGACCTTGTCGGTGGTCCGGTCATTGAGCAGGTTTTCCGAGTTGAAGCGAAACGCTTTGGCATTGCCGTCTTCCCAGGTGGTCGAGCGCAGATCGCTCAGCGCGGACTTGCCCTCGCCGGAATCGAGTTCGGACACCTGGCGGAATTGCAACTCGTAGCCTTCACAGGCATTGCCGGAAAAGTCGTACAGGATGCGTCCGCGCACCGCCTCGATGCCGCGGCTGCCGCGCGATTTGGCGAGTTTGAGGTCATAGATCGCCCTGTGCGGCGCGAGAAACACGGTGTCGGCGGGCGGCGCAGCGACAGCCGGCCGGCCGGCCGCCATGGCGGCGAAGCCGACGGCAACGGCAAGAGCGGGCAGAAACAACCGTTTGACGAGCTTAAGCCTATGCATCGATGCGGGCCTTCCGGCGACGGCCAGGGGCGGCGTTCGCCACATGAATCATGCAAGATAACGGCAGGATAGAGGCCGCTCACGTTCCGGGCAATCGGTGCTGGGCTGCTTGCGAAGGCCAGTTTAATCGGCGAAGACAAAGCCACCCAGTAAGGAGGATTTCATGGCCGGAATGATTGAAATGAAGATCACAAGTCTTGGCATCAGTTTGCCGACGCCGGCCAGTCCGATTGCCAATTACGTCCCGTTTGTGCGGGTCGGCAATCTGCTGGTGGTGTCCGGTCAACTTTGCTTTGGCGCCGATGGCAAACTGGTTGCCAAGGGCCAATTGGGCGGCGGCGTATCGATCGAGGACGGGCAGAAGGCGGGGCGCGCCTGCGCTGTCAACCTTCTGGCGCAGCTCAAGGGCGCGCTTGGCGATCTCGACAAGGTTACCCGCGTGGTCCGTCTCGGCGGTTTCATCAATTCCACGCCGGGCTTCACCGATGGGCCGAAAGTGATGAACGGCGCCTCCGACCTGATGGTCGCGGTGTTCGGCGACAAGGGCCGCCACGCCCGCACGACGGTCGGCGTCTCGGCGCTGCCCGCCGATGCGGCGATCGAAGTCGAAGGCATGTTCGAGGTGACCTCTTAGCAAAATGCCTGGCCGCGACTGGCTCATCGCCCGGCCGATCGCCCATCGCGGCCTGCACGATGCGGCCGCCGGTGCGGTCGAGAACACCGCATCCGCCTTCGGTGCGGCCGTCGCCGGCAACTACGGCATCGAAACCGATTTGCAGATCAGCGCGGACGGCGAGGCCTTTGTGCATCACGACGATGCACTCGGCCGGCTGACCGAGGGCAGCGGGCGGCTCGCCGACATGACGTCGGCTGAAATCAAGGCGGTGCGCTTCAAGACGAGCAGCGACCGCATGATGACCCTCGGCGACCTATGCGATTTCGTCGGCGGCCGCGCCACTTTGCTGCTGGAACTCAAGAGCCATTTCGACGGCGACCGCCGGGTCGCGCAGCGTGCCGCCGCGGTGCTGGCGAACTATGCCGGGCCGGCGGCGGTGATGTCGTTCGACCCCTTGTTGATCGAAGCAGCGCGCGCGGCTTCGCCCGGGTTGCCGCGCGGCATAATCGCCGAACGCAATTATACGGACCACGAATGGGATCGCCTTCCCGCGTCGGAAAAACGCTGCATGGCGTTTTTCCTGCATGCCAACCGCACCCGCCCGAATTTCATCGCCTATTCGGTAACGGACCTGCCGGCGGCCACTCCGCTGATCGCGCGCAGCGTGTTCGGGCTGCCGCTGCTAACCTGGACCGTGCGCAGCGAAGACGACCGCGCACGCGCGGCGCGCTGGGCCGACCAGATCATTTTTGAGGGTTGGCGACCGTAATTATCATGCCTGCCGCGACTTTAGCAGCGCTGAACTTCGCTCCATTTCCGGCATAAAGTGGGGGTAACAGGCCCTGCGATGACCGACATCGAGCTCCGTATCCGCATTGTGCAATCGCTGGCCGAGGTTTCGGCGGCGGATTGGGACGCCTGCGCCGGCGGCGGCAACGCCTATGACGGGCAGCGGGTGGCGCCAATTGTTAAACCAACACATGAGGATGACTTATCCCCAGGATTATCAACACGAGGACAAGTCGATAACCCATTTATAACTCATGATTTTCTATCCTCCATGGAGGCGTCGGGCTCGGTTGGCGGCCGGACTGGCTGGCAGCCCCGGCACCTCATCGCCGAGGACACGAAGGGCGGGCTCCTGGGCGTCGCGCCCTGCTATCTGAAGAGCCATTCGCGCGGAGAATATGTCTTCGACCACGGCTGGGCCGAAGCCTTCGAACGGGCCGGCGGCGACTATTACCCAAAACTCCAAGTGGCGGTGCCGTTCACCCCTGTGACCGGCCCTCGTTTTCTGGCCCGCCCCGGCCCCCTGGCCGACGCGGTTCGAGGCGCGCTTGCCGATGCGCTGGTCGAGATCACCCAGACCGGTGAGCTGTCGTCGGCCCATGTCACCTTCCTGACCGAGCCGGAATGGCGCGCACTCGGTAAGCGCGGCTTCCTGCAACGCAACGAGCAGCAATTCCACTGGGACAATGCCGGCTACGCCAATTTTGAGGATTTCCTCGGCCGCTTGGCTTCGCGCAAGCGCAAGACCGTCCGCCGCGAGCGCAAGGAAGCGCTGGAACACGGCATCAAGGTGCACTGGCTCACCGGTTCCGACCTGACAGAAGCGGTCTGGGACGCTTTTTTTGCCTTCTACATGGATACCGGCTCGCGCAAATGGGGCCGCCCCTACCTCACCCGCGAATTCTTCTCGATCGTGGGCGAGAAGATGCGCGACCGCATCCTCTTGGTGATGGCCTGCCGCGCCGGCCGCTGGATCGCCGGCGCCATCAATTTTTTGGGAACGGACGCGGTCTATGGGCGCAACTGGGGCGCCATCGAGCATCACCCGTTCCTGCATTTCGAGCTTTGCTATTACCAGGCCATAGACTACGCCATCACCCACAAGTTCAAACGGGTCGAGGCCGGCGCGCAGGGCGAGCACAAGCTCGCGCGCGGCTACCTGCCAAAGACCACCTACTCCGCGCATTTCATCGCGAATCCTGCGCTGCGGCGGGCGATTGACGAATATCTCAGCCGCGAGCGGGCCTATGTGCGGGCGGCCGGCGAAGAGCTTGCGGCGGCCACGCCGTTCCGCAAGGATTTGGTGGAACAGGACTGAGTCCCAGGAGACGCGGATGCCGAGCTACGATCCAAACAACATCTTTGCCAAGATCCTGCGTGGCGAATTGCCCAGCTACAAGGTCTATGAGGACGACAAGGCCTTCGCCTTCCTCGACATCATGCCACGCGCCCCCGGCCACACGCTCGTGCTGCCGAAGGCGCCCGCGCGCAACATCTTCGACGTCGGCGCCGACGATCTGGCGCATGTCGCCAAAGTGGTGCAGAAAGTCGCCAAGGCCGCGATGAGCGTATTCGGCGCCGATGGCGTCACCGTGCAGCAGTTCAACGAGGGTGCCGGCGGCCAAGTCGTGTTTCACCTGCACGTTCACATCATCCCACGTAAAACCGGCGTGCCGATGAAGCCGCCGGCAAGCGAGAAGGAAAAGCCGGACGTGCTGGCCGAGCAAGCCAAAAAGCTTGCCGCGGCGATCGCCGCCGGTTGACGGTTAGTGCGCGAAAACGAAACCGCCGAGGAGCAACACGATTTCGCCGGCGATAACCCCGATGAAAATCGAGCGCCGCACCGCCAGGAAGGCGAGAAATCCACACACCGCCGCGGTCACGCGGACCCCAAGCGGAATATTCGCGAGCGCGCCGGCGGAAAACAGGATCAGCTTGGCGATGACTCCGGCAAGAATCGCCGTCGCGACCGCGCGCGCCCACACCACGATCTCGGAATCCTCGTTCAGCCCGCGTGCCAGTACCAGGCCTAACGCGCGCCAAAGTTCGTTCGGCAGGTAGCCGACCAAAATCAGCAGCAAATAGGGCCACAGGTCGGCGATCGCCGTGTTCATCGGATGGCCTCGCGCAAACGGTGAACGCCGTAGGCGAGTGAGCCGCCGATCAGGCCGGTCCACATTAGATCGAGGCCGATTTGCCGATAGGCGAGCAGCGGACCGACCGCGAGGCCGAGCGTTAGCGCCAGCCGGTCCACCAATTGCCTGGCGTTGCGCGCGGTCGACATCAAGAACGACATCGGCGTTAAAAATAGCAGCGCACCGGCGAACAACGGGGGCACGCCTGCCGCGAGGTAGTAGCCGACAAAGCCGAAGGTCACCGCCGTGCCTTGATAGCCGACCGACAGTCCGTTGCAGAACGCGATGCGCCGCTCGCGCGCCATCGTCGGCAACAGGCGAAGCGATTCCACCCACATGCTCACGGAGGTGAAGTGGGTCGGCAGCAAAAGGTCGCGCAGGCGCGTACTCGGACCGCGCAGCAGCGGCAACAACGCCACGACCATCGGCAGCAGACGGATCGCGCTCAAACCTACCGCGATCGCCACCTCGATCGGTGCGGCGCCGGTGCCGAGCGCCGACACCAGGATCACCTGTGCCGGCGCCGCCCACACCAGGATCGACGAAAGCGCCAACCACCAAGACGAGAAGCCGTAATCATGCGCGAGCGCGCCGATGCCAATATAGGTGCCGGCGAGGACCAGAAAGAATACGGACAGGATCGCGGCTTTGACGCCTGCGAAAAAAACCGCGACGGGCGATGGCTGGGATATTTCGTGCGCGGACATGGCGGCTACACACCTGTCTCACGGCACCGCTAGCAACGCAACCGCGCCTGCGCGCATTTGCTGCATGCAAGCCCCGCCTTTTCTGCGGGCAGGCTTGGCAAGCGAGCGGCTACGCGGCCACGCGCATCGCGTCCCGGATCGTTTTCAAAAATTCTTTCGGATGGAACGGTTTGTACAGCGTCGCTGTCGCACCGGCCTCCACTGCCATCGCGCCGAAGTCGGGCATTTCCGGGCACGACCCACCGAACATGAAGCCGGAAGCCGCCACGATCGGAACGCGCGGACTTATTTCGCGAATGGCCTTGGTCGTTTCCAGGCCGTTCATGCCAGTCATGAACAGATCGACGATGACCAGGTCGAAGGGTCGCTGCGAAATCGCCGCTACGCCGGATTTGCCGTCGGCAACGGCGACCGCTTCAAACCCGTTTGCTTCGAGCAAAATCTTTGTAGCGGCGCGCACCGCTTCGTCGTCATCGATGATCAGAATGCTTGCCATGGCGCGCCCGCCGACCTTGCACCCGCAGCGCAGCATCGCGCCGCGTGGAACCGCAGGATTTATCAATCAGAAATGGTAAAGGCCGAGTTATCGCCGTGAATTATGAAGCAATGCGGCCTTTTGCCGACGCCCTCTTACGCGATGGCAACGGGCCCGCAAGCGCTCTGCGCAGCATGCGCGCGAGATCCTCCTTGCGATAAGGCTTGGCGAGCAGAAGCACGCCGCGATCGAGCCGGCCGTGATGAATAATGGCGTTTTCTGTGTAGCCGGATGTGAACAGCACCTTGAGTTGTGACCGGCGCTTCGCAATTTCCTTGGCAAGATGCGGGCCATTCATTTTCCCGGGCATAATCACGTCGGTGAACAGCAAATCGAATGCCGCGTCGCTGTCGACAATGGCGAGCGCTTCGACGGCGTTGGCGGCCGACAGGGTCGTATAGCCGAGGCCGCACAACTGCGCGGTCACGGACGCGCGCACCAATGGATCGTCCTCGACAACGAGGATCGTTTCATTCCCGCCTTCCATCAGGGTTTCCGGCAAGGTGTCGGCGATCTCCTCGGCCTGCGCGCCGGCACGCGGCAAATAGATCTTGAACGTCGTGCCATGCCCCACCTCGCTGTACACCTTGATGTGGCCGCCGGACTGCTTGACGAAGCCGTAGACCATGCTCAGTCCCAGCCCGGTGCCCTTGCCCGTGTCTTTGGTGGTGAAGAACGGCTCGAACACTTTTTGCCGGATCGCCTCCGGGATTCCCGCTCCGCTGTCGGTGACGGCGATCATCACGTAATGACCGGGCTGAACCTCGGCATTGGCCTGCGCGTAGGCCGCGTCGAGAACGACGTTCCGCGTCTCAAGTGTCAGCTTTCCGCCGTCAGGCATGGCGTCGCGTGCGTTCACCGCGAGATTAAGCAGCGCCGACGTCAACTGCGTTGGATCCACCATGGCCGGCCAGGCCGTTTCTTCCAGCCGCATGCTGATTTCGACCTGCTCGCCAAGCGCGGGCCGCAACAGCTTCTCCGACTCGGCCATCAGCGCATTGATATCGATTTCTCGCGGCTGCAGCGGCTGTCTGCGGGCAAAGGCGAGAAGATGGCCGGTCAACTCGGCGCCGCGATCGGCCGCCTCACTGATGAGCTTTGCAATGGCCGCAAGCTGCGGCTTGTCGGCGACCGCCTCGCCGAGGATGTCAATCGTACCGGTGATGACGGTCAGCATGTTGTTGAAGTCGTGGGCGATGCCGCCGGTCAACTGACCGACAGATTCCATCTTCTGCGCCTGACGAAGCTGGTCCTCTGCCGCGATTTTTTCAGTCAAATCGCGGATGAAGCCGTTCGTGACGTATCCGTCGCGCCGATGCAGCGCGGTGATCGAGGCCTCAACCTTGATCCTTCGTCCGTCCTTGCGCACCGCGTCGATCTCTTTGCGCGCGCCGACAAAGGCCGCCGTATCACCAGCATTCAATCGCGACCATATATCCCGATAGTGGGGCCGATAGTCTTCGAGCAGATACAGATCGGTCAGTTCCTTGCCCAAGGCTTCTTGGCGCGACCATCCGAACATCTCTTCGGCCCGCGGGTTCCACTCGACCACCTTGCCGGTCTCATCTGTCTGGACAAACGCATCAAGGGCGCCTGCAATAATGTCGCGCGCCATCTGCTCGCTATTGTGCAACGCCTCCTGTGCCTTCTTTCGCGCGGTAATATCACGGGCAACCATGGCGGCGCCGATGATCTTTCCGGAATGCGACTTGATCGGCGAGGTGCTAAGCGACACATCGATGCGGTGACCGTCTTTGTGCGCGCGCACGGTTTCTTGGTGTTCAACTTTCTCCCCGCCACGGATCTTGTCGAGGACGCCGGCGACATCATCGCGCAATTCGACGGGCACAATGATGTCGATGCGCTTTCCGATCGCTGCCTTCGCGGTGAACCCAAACAGGCGTTCGGCTGCCTGGTTCCAGCCAGTAATCATGCCGTCGAGCGCTTTTGTGATGATGGCGTCATTGGACGACTCGACCGCTGCAATAAAAAGCTGTTCCCTCTCCGCATAATCGCGCAGCGTTGCTTCAGCCCGCCTGCGCTCGCTGATATCGACGATCACGCTCAAGATCAGCAGACCAGTTTGGGTCGCGATTGGGTTTAAACCTATTTCGATGGGGAATTCGGTGCCGTCCTTTCGCAAGCCGAAAAGTTCGCGACCTTCGCCCATGCGGCGCGCCTGCGGCCGCGCCGTGAATCCTGCGCGCTGTTGCACATGGGGCCCCTGCAGCCGGACCGGGACGAGAATATCGACCCGTTGCCCGATCAGCTCGCGGCGCTTGTAGCCGAACAGCCTTTCGGTTTCGGCGTTGACAAGAACGATGGAGCCGCCGGCGTCGGTCATCACTAGGCCGCTCGGCGAGGCTTCGACTGCGAGACGGAATTTCTCTTCAACGATCCGCTGTTCGGTCATATCGCGGCCGACAAAATAGAACTGATGCGCTGGCTCCGACCACACGCCGGACCATTCTAGCACCACGGCGCGGCCGCTCTTATGGACGTAACGCGTTTGAAAATTACGCATGATTCGGCCGCGACGAATCATGCGCATCTCGCCGCGCGTGGCGTCAAGATCGTCGGCAAAGACAAAATCCGCAGCAGGTTTTCCAACCATCTCTTCCGGCCGAACGCCCAGGATTGGCATGGAACTCGGGTTCACACGCGTAAAATGGCCACGGCTGTCCGTCACCAAGATGAGATCCGGCGACGTGTCGAAAATGCGGCGGCGTTCTTCGATTTCCTTTTGGATTGCGGTCGTTTTTTCTCGCACTTCCGCCGCCATCCGGCTGAACGTGTCGGCGAGCACCGCGATTTCGGGGCCGCCTGACTTCGGCAGATCAATCGCTTCGCCGCGAGAGAATCCTTTGAACGCCCGCGTCATTTGGACGAGCGGCCGGGCCAATGAGCGGGCAAGGATCACGGCGAGGATAAGCGCGCAAATAGCTGCGATGGTTCCGCCCGCCAAAGCCGCATCGCGCGCCGCGACGGCCGGCGCCATAAGGTGGTCGTAGGGCACCGTTTCAATGACTGTCACGCGGGGTCCGCCGGCCAGCCGAACCGCTTTCCAGCCAATGCCAACCTGCTCGCCGTCGTGTCGGGTCACAATCCGCGGGTTGGTCGTCTCGCTGGACAGTAGGTTCGCAAAAACCGGAAAATCGTCCTGAATGCGAAATCGCTTGCCAAAATCGAAGGCAAAATCGCGGTCGGGGTTTGGACTGAGCAGGTAGTCGCCGGCGTCGTTGACGAGGTAAAGCTTCGAGTCCTGCGACTTAAGCGAAAGCAAGCGGGCGAAAGAGCGGCGCAGGTCAACGTTGATAATCACAATGCCGAACGCCTTGCCGTCAGGCGTGTATATCGGCGCGGCGGTGCGCAGGGTGGGAACGTGCGGCGTCTCCGAGACGCCGTCTTCCCGGTTGAGATCGATTGACGAGACATAGATCGCATTAGGCGGCAAAGCGATTGCCTGCTTGAAGTAGTCCCGGTCACCCTTGCGCTGCAGGTCCCCGTCGCGCACCACGCGGATCACGCCGCCGGGCCCCATGCGATCCACGCGCACAAGTTCGCGTCCCCCGTCGGCAATGCCGATGATGCGAAACTGCGAGTAGTCGGGTTTGGCCTCAAGTTCAGCGACAAATCGGGCCGCGATGCGCCGGCGCGCCTCCGTCTCGCTCGCCGCGGCCGACGGATCGGTGCGGCCGCGCAGACTTGCCATCATAATATCTTTGACCCCGAGAGCGGCGCGGAAACCCGCCGCGTCGGCTCGCGCAGCGCGCAACGAAGCCTCGAGTTCGACGGACAGCAGGCGAGCATGAGTATCGACCCGTTCCAGGGCGCCCGGCAGAGTGAGTTCTGCGACCTTCTGGTAGGTGAGCAAGCCGACCGCCGCCGCCGTGACCAGCACGAGCGCGACCATCGCAAGTGTAAGACGGGTGGAAAGCCTCATATCGCCCTGCAAGACTAAGTGTGTGTTGTGGACCTGCCCACCGATGATGGCACAAGCGACCTTAGCGAATTCTTTAAGGCCGCCCCGCGGGCGCGAATCAGTGCTACCACCACATTCTACCAGCGACTGCGAATAGCCAGGTCGCTCGCCGCCGCCGGCTGCCGAAGTAGCTGCGGCCGTTGTCGGCCCTGAAAACGATCAAGGCCCGCGTGATGCGGGCCTTGACGTCATATCGGCACGCGAAGCCGCGCGCATTTCACGCCTTGATCAGCGGCACCTTCGGCACCGAGCTACGCTTCGCCCGCGGCCGCGGCGAGCGGCGCTTAGCCTTGGGTCGCGCCGCAGGCAGTTTTTCCGGCTTCGGCGTGATCGGTCCCTCGGGATATTCGAAGCCGAGCTTGTCGCGCCCATCCTCGTCCTTGGTCACGACGACGCGGACATGCCCGCCGCCTTTGAGGTGCCCGAACAGCACCTCGTCGGCGAGCGGCTTCTTAATGTGCTCCTGGATGACGCGGGCCATCGGGCGGGCACCCATCAACTCGTCATAACCGTTGGCAATCAGCCAGCGCGACGCTTCGTCCGACAATTCGATAGTCACATTACGGTCGCCAAGTTGCGCTTCGAGCTGGAGCACGAACTTCTCCACCACCTTGGCGATGATCTCCTGCGACAGGTGGGCGAACGTAATGGTGGCGTCGAGCCGGTTGCGGAATTCCGGCGCGAACATGCGGTTGATCGCCTCGTGGTCGTCGCCCTCTCGCTTGGTGCGGGTAAAACCATAGGCTTGCTTGGCCATATCGGCCGCGCCGGCATTGGTGGTCATGATCAGAATGACGTTGCGGAAATTGACCGACTTGCCATTGTGATCGGTCAGCTTGCCGTGATCCATGATCTGCAGCAGCACATTGAACAGGTCGGGATGCGCTTTCTCGATCTCGTCCAGCAACAACACGCAGTGCGGATGCTGATCGACACCGTCGGTCAATAGTCCTCCCTGGTCGAAGCCGACATAACCCGGCGGGGCGCCGATCAGGCGCGACACCGTATGCCGCTCCATGTATTCCGACATGTCGAAGCGGATCAGCTCGACGCCGAGCGAGGCTGCCAACTGCTTGGCGACTTCGGTCTTGCCGACGCCGGTCGGACCCGAGAACAGGTAGCAGCCGATCGGCTTTTCCGGCTCGCGCAGGCCGGCGCGAGCGAGCTTGATCGAGGCCGATAGCGACTCGATGGCCTTGTCCTGGCCGTAGACCACGGTCCTGAGCGTCTGTTCGAGATGCTGCAGCACCTCGGCGTCGTCCTTGGACACGGTCTTCGGCGGAATCCTCGCCATGGTGGCGATGGTGGTCTCGATTTCCTTGATGCCGATCGTCTTCTTGCGCCGGCTTTCCGGCAGCAGCATCTGCGCCGCACCCGACTCGTCAATTACGTCGATCGCCTTGTCGGGCAGCTTGCGGTCGTGGATATAGCGCGACGACAGCTCGACCGCCGCCTTGATCGCCTCGTTGGTGTATCTGAGCTTGTGGTATTCCTCGAAATAGGGCTTGAGGCCCTTCATGATTTCGATGGAATCCAGAACCGACGGTTCGTTTACGTCGATTTTCTGGAACCGGCGCACCAGCGCGCGATCCTTCTCGAAATACTGGCGATATTCCTTATAGGTGGTCGAGCCGATGCAGCGGATCGTGCCCGAGGCGAGCGCCGGCTTGAGCAGGTTGGAGGCATCCATCGCGCCGCCGGAAGTGGCGCCGGCGCCGATCACGGTATGAATCTCGTCGATGAACATGATTGCGCCCGGATACGCCTCGATCTCCTTGATCACCTGCTTGAGCCGCTCCTCGAAATCGCCGCGGTAGCGCGTGCCAGCGAGCAGCGTGCCCATGTCGAGCGCGAAAACGGTGGCGCCTTTGAGCACGTCCGGCACCTCGCCATGCACGATGCGGCGTGCCAAGCCCTCCGCGATCGCGGTCTTGCCGACGCCGGCATCGCCGACGAATAGCGGATTATTCTTCTGCCGCCGGCACAGCACCTGGATGGTGCGGTTGATTTCCGCGTCGCGGCCGATCAGCGGATCGATCTTACCGTCCTTGGCCTTTTTGTTGAGATTTACGCAATAGGCGTCGAGTGCGTCGCCCTTCTTCTTAGGCTCGTCGCCGCTCTTTGAATCGGTCTCTTCTTCGACCCCGCGCACGGGGCGCGACTCGGTGAGGCCCGGCCGTTTGGCGATGCCGTGGCTGATGTAATTGACCGCGTCGTAGCGCGTCATGTCCTGCTCTTGCAGGAAATAGGCGGCATGGCTCTCGCGCTCGGCGAATATCGCCACCAGCACGTTTGCACCGGTCACCTCCTCGCGGCCGCTCGATTGCACGTGAATAACCGCGCGCTGGATCACGCGCTGGAAGCCGGCCGTGGGTTTGGAATCCTCGGCGCCGTCGGTGATCAGGTTTTCCAGTTCCGATTCCAGATAGGCGATCAGGCTGCGGCGCAGTTTATCGAGGTCGACATTGCAGGCGCGCATCACCGCCGACGCATCCTGATCGTCGATCAGCGCCAGCAGCAGGTGCTCCAAGGTCGCGTATTCGTGGTGCCGCTCATTGGCGAGGGCGAGTGCCCGGTGAAGCGACTGCTCGAGGCTGCGCGAGAAGGTTGGCATTTAAAGTTCCATTTGCATTTGTATTGAACGCCTCTCCCCAAACTCACTTTTTTTCCATCACGCACTGCAGAGGATGCTGATGTTTGCGGGCGAAGTCCATCACCTGCGTCACTTTGGTCTCCGCCACTTCATAAGTATAGATCCCGCACTCGCCGATGCCGTGGTGATGCACATGCAACATAATTCGGGTAGCGGCCTCGTGATCCCTGCCGAAGAAGCGCTCCAGCACATGCACGACGAATTCCATCGGCGTGTAGTCGTCATTGAGAATGAGCACGCGGTACATGCTCGGCCGCTTAGTCTGCGGCTTCGTCTTGGTGATGACCGCCGTGCCCGGCCCGCCCGGCTCGTTCCGGCGCTTGCGGTCGTCATCCGCCATGTGGACGGGCAATTCTCTCGTGCCTTGCGATGTCATGGCATTACCGATGCAAACCAGCCTTGCAGAAATGTAACACCCCGGACCACGCCGGCACGCGCCCCGGCCATCATCATAAAGACCGAAACCGAGCGAGGCCAAGCCGGTAATTTGTCCCGCTCCGGGACAAATTAGGGCTATTCCCGTCGATTTCGGGCGTACCTCCGCAGATATCCATTGGTTACCCGATAACAAGCCGCTTGCCGACAAACCATTACGATTTTTCCCCAAATTCGCACCCCAGTTCCAACGATATCTCAAGGCCGCATCGGCATATTTCGCGCGCACGACCGATTTTCCATTGCCGACGACCAGAAGGGCGACTGCCATGCTGCTGACCCGTTTTTGGAACAATTGCCGCGGTAACGTCGCCCCTCTCTTGGGGATCGCCATCATCCCGTTGATGGGCGCGGTCGGCGCCGCCGTCGACTACACCCAGGCCAACGCCACCCGCACCGCCTTCCAGGTGGCGCTCGATTCGACTGCCCTGATGCTCTCGAAAAACGCGGCATTGGAATCGCCGAGCGACCTGCAGACCTCGGCTACCAGCTATTTCAACGCCCTTTTCGTGCGGCCCAACGTCGAGAACGTCCAGGTGACCGCGGATTATTCGTCGACCGCCGGATCGCAGATCGTGCTCAACGGCACCGCTACGATCAAAACCAATTTCCTCGGCGTCCTCGGCATCGACCAGATTAATATCTCGGCGCATACGACCTCGGTATGGGGCAACACCCGACTGCGCGTCGCGCTGGTGCTCGATAACACCGGGTCGATGTCAAGCTCCGACAAAATGACGGCGCTGAAAACCGCGTCGCAGAATCTTCTTCAGCAGCTTCAGGCCGCCGCTACTACGCCGGACGACGTCTATGTGTCGATTATCCCCTTCGTAAAGGACGTGAACGTCGACCCGTCCAACTACAATCAATCCTGGGTCGATTTGAGCACTTGGTCGGCGCCTCCGGCCAGTTCGACCCCGTCTGCGAGCGTCGGGCCGGGCAGTTCCTGCCCATGGAGCAAGAAGAGCGACGGTTTCACGTGTACGACCGGCCCAGCCAACGGCAGCTCGACGACCAGTACGGTCCCCAACAACGGCACCTACAAGGGCAATATTTGCCCGAGCGTCGACAGCAACAGCGGCAGTTATTACAACGGCTGCTACAGCAGCACGACTTACAGCTGCACCGGCAGCTCATGCACATGCAACGGTCACACCAGTTGCTCGTGCTCGGGCAGCGGCGGCGGCTTGACCTGCAAAACGACGAGCGGAAAATACGAACACGCGTGGATCGCTAACGCGACCAGCACCTGGAACGGCTGCGTGACCGACCGGGACCAGAATTTCGATACCACCAATGACGCGCCGGTCGCCGGGGGTACGTTGTATCCGGCCGAGCAATATTCCAATTGCCCGGTCGCGCTGACTGGGTTGACCAACGATTGGACCGCGTTGTCGAGCAAGATCACCGCCATGCAACCGAATGGCAATACCAACCAGGCGATTGGGTTGCAGTTGGGCTGGCAGTCATTGACCAACACGCCCTTCACCATCCCCGCCGAGGATCCGAACTACCAATACAATCAGGTCATCATTCTGCTGACCGACGGTCTCAACACCCAGGATCGGTGGTACACGAGCGCGTCCTCAATCGACGCACGGCAACAGAAGACCTGCGACAACATCAAGGCTGCCGGCATCACGGTTTACACCGTGCAGGTCAATACTGGCGGCGATCCGACGTCGACGCTGTTGCAGAATTGCGCGAGCGATTCGAGCAAATTCTACCTGTTGACCTCGTCGAACGCGATCATCACGACCTTCGGCCAGATCGGCACCGCGCTGACCAATCTGCGGCTCGCGATGTGAACTCCATGCCGGGGGCTACTCGCTAGGCCGACATGCGCAAATGCCCAGCTTTTGAGTGCTGCAAGACGCGGCTGTGTTATTGCGCCAACTGAACGTTAACGACACCTGATAAGAACTATTTGGCATTCGCGCCATCCCGGGCAGACAGCGTTAACCATCCAAGTCCTTGGAAGGCCACGCGGACCGGCCGGACTGACGCCACAACACTTACCGCGCGGCGTGGGTTTTCGCACCATCGATACACTAGCCTTTTAACACCACAGCTTATGACGGTAGCTGCATTCAACCGTTTTCGGTGAGCCGCAATGATGTCCGCCTGGTCCAAATTCCGCAGCGCCTTGCGCGCATTTTGCGTCGCGCGCGGCGGTAACGTCGCCATTACCTTTGCCTTCGCCACGCTGCCGATCATCACCGGCGTCGGCTTCGCCGTCGATTACAGCCACGCCAATGCGGTAAAGGTCGCGATGCAGCAGTCGCTGGACGCCACCGCGCTGATACTGTCGAAGGAAGCGGCCACCGACACCAGCGATCAGTTGAAGGCGAACGCGGTCAAATATTTCAACGCCCTGTTCACCCGGCCGGAAGCCCAGAACGTCTCGGTGGCCGCTACCTACACCACTTCCGGCGGGACTCAGGTCATTATCAACGGCTCCGCCGACGTGCCGACGAGTCTCCTCAACATCATCGGATACCCTTCCATCACCGTGACCGGGTCCTCCACCACCAAGTGGGGCTCCAATTTGCTGCGGGTGGCGCTGGTGCTCGATAACACCGGATCAATGGCCGACGACGGCAAGATGACCGCCTTGCAGTCGGCGACCAAGAGTTTGCTGTCCCAATTGCAGAATGTCGCTAGCAACAATGGCGACGTCTATGTCTCCATTGTTCCGTTCGTGAAGGACGTCAACCTCGGCGCGTCAAACTACGCCTCGAACTACATTTATTGGGGTACTCCGACGCAAGATACGAATCTTTCCGATAATAATTCCTGGGACGCCAACAACGGCAGTTGCAGCATCGGAAACTACTCGAGCCGAAGCTCCTGTACGTCGCACAGCACGTGCTCGATTTCCGGCTACAACAGCCAAAACAGTTGCACCAATGCGGGAACCTGCTCACTGTCCGGCTACAACAGCCAAAATAGCTGCACTGGTGCCGGCACTTGTTCTCAGTCAAGCTTTACCACGCAGAGCACCTGCACGAGCGGATCGTGCACAATCTCCGGCAAGACGACGCAGAACAGCTGCACGAGCGCGGGCAACTGCTCCAACTCCGGCCAAACCACGCAGAACAGCTGCACGGGGTCTAAGGCCTGCACCAATCCGTCATACTCGTCCAAAAACCAGTGCACGAACCACGGCGGAAGCTGGGGCTATGGGTCGTGGACGGCCGGCGTATGGACGGCTCCCGGAACCTGGACTGCCGGCGTGTGGACACCGGGTTCCTGGAACCAGGGTGCTTGGACGCCGCTGACCCATAACAGCACCAACTGGAACGGTTGTGTCATGGATCGCGGCAATTCAACTGGGCCGGATACCGTCGGCAACTACGACACCAACGCCGTCGCGCCGAGCACGACCATCTTGTCGACGTTCTACGCGGCCGAGCAGTATGGATCGTGCCCGCAGGCCGTCATGGGCCTGAACTACGATTGGTCGGGAATGAGCTCGCTGGTCAGCAATATGTCACCTGCCGGCAACACCAACCAGGCTATCGGGCTGCAATTGGGCTGGATGTCTCTGGTTGGCGGCGGACCGTTTACGATGCCGGCTGAGAATCCCAGCTACACCTATTCGCATATCATCATCCTGCTGACCGACGGTTTGAACACGCAGGACCGCTGGTACTCGAGCCAGAATTCGATCGATGCCCGCCAGAAGATCACCTGCGACAATATCAATGCCGCCGGCATCACGCTCTATACGATCCAGGTCAATACCGGGAACGATCCGACCTCGACGCTGCTGCAGAACTGCGCCGGCAGCCCTGGGAAGTATCCCGACACGAGCAAGTTCTACCTGCTGACGTCAGCAAACCAGATCGTGACCGCGTTCACGGCGATCGCAACCAACCTCGCCCAGCTGCGCGTCGCCAAGTAGCGGAGCCCGCCGCCACAATACAAAAGCCCGGCCAACCGAGCCGGGCTTTCCATTTACGCCGACGCAACACTACGCGACGTTACAAGACATACGCTTCACGCGACGCGACTTACTTCGCCTTCGCCATCAGGCTTTCGAACGGCTTGTAGGTCTCCTTGGCGAGATCGGCATAAAGTTCGCCGATCTTGGAGGCCTTGGCCACGAAGCCTTCGTAGGCGGTCTTGGCGTATTCGGTCTGCACCTCGATCGCCTTCTCGAACGACTTGACGCCGAACAGCTTCTCGAGCGCGGCGGTTCCGTCCTCGAAAGCCTTCTTGGAGTAGTCGGCGACCTCGACCGCGATCGCCTGGCTGCCCTTCGAGAGCACGCCCATGGACTTCATCGCGATGTCGACGTTCTCTTTGCTGACCTGCTGGAGGTCCTCGAAATTCTTCACCATTGTCATCCCTTCCCGGCCGCGGCGCGGCACCAATGTGCATACCCGGCCAAACCGGGATTGGTCTAGACTTATACCGCACTGCAACATAAAGTCAATGATTATTTTGCAGTGCGAAAAAGACCTTGAATTCCAGGGGATTGCCTTAACATTTTGATAACCCTGTCCCCCTACCGTGGTAGTTTGCCGCGACGCAGGGTGGCTTAAATCGGCCAAATTTGACGGGTCTTAAGGCCGTCCAATAACGGGGTTGGGGAGTGCGAATGTCGCGTGCGGGAGCCCTTGTCCGGTCGTCATGGGGCGCCCCGTGTGGCGCCCTCGTCCTGGCGACCTTGCTCGCCGCGACCGCCATCCCGACCGATGCCAATGCCCGCGGGCGACATCACCACCGGCACCACGCCGCCGCGACCGAGAGCTACGAGCCCTCCTATTCGTCGATCGTCGTCGACGCCAATTCCGGCGCCGTGATGCAGGCAACCAACGCCGACAGTCCCCGCCACCCGGCCTCGCTGACCAAGATCATGACGCTCTATCTGCTGTTCGAGCGGCTGGAGGCGGGCAAGATCAAAATGACCACCGAAATGGAGGTTTCACCGCACGCCGCAGCACAAGCGCCCTCCAAGCTCGGCTTGCGCCCGGGGCAGACCATCGCGGTCGAGACCGCGATCCGCGCCATCGTCACCAAGTCGGCGAATGACGTCGCCGTGATCGTCGCCGAAGCGCTGGGGGGCGATGAAGCCGATTTCGCCAAGCAAATGACCGCCAAGGCGCGGGCGCTCGGCATGATGCACACCACCTATCACAATGCCTCGGGCCTGCCCGACAACCTGCAGATGACCACCGCGCGCGATCAAGCCATTCTCGGCCGCGCCATCCAGGACCGCTTTCCGCAATATTACCGCTATTTCTCCACGCGCTATTTTGCCTATCACGGCCGCATGATCCGCAATCACAATCACCTGCTCGGCAGTGTCGACGGCGTCGACGGTATCAAGACCGGTTACATTCACGATTCCGGATTCAACATCGTCACCTCGGTCCGCCGTAACGGCCGCCACATCATCGCGGTGATGTTCGGTGGACATACCGCCGAAGCGCGCGATGCCCGCGTGCGCAGCATGATCGACAACAACATCAATATCGCCTCCGTCAAACGGACCGCCCCGCCCGTCGGCGAAGGCCGCGAGATCGCCGAGGCGCGCGCCAGCGGGGCCAAGGAAACGCCGGCCAAGGAAGCCAAGGAAGCCAAGGAAAAAGCCGCCAGCGCCGCGCCTGCACTCCGGCATAACGAGCCGGTGGCCGGGTCGACCGATCCGATCAAGCCCAATCGGGTCAAAACCATCGCCGTGCAGATGGGCACCATGCATACCGCTTCACTCTTACCGCTACCGTCCAATAACCACAGGCTAATGCCTGCGCCGGCCGGCACCAATCCGAGCAGGGTCTCCAACCTCGCGATCATGAGACGCGACCTGCCGCCGGCTGCGCGCGCGGATACCATCGTGCTGTCTTCCACCAAAGTTGCCTCGGCCTCCGGCAATGTGCCGATAGCGGCCGCGACGCCGGAACCCGCAGCCAAGGTCCGCAGCGGCTGGATGATCCAGGTCGGCGCTTTTCCGGAAGAGAATGAAGCCAAGC
>JBOHII010000281.1:0-2149 GCA_050725955.1 Pseudolabrys sp.
GCGCGGGCGCGGGTTCGCCCGGGGCCTTCTTGATCTTCTGCCCGCCCGTCTGCGCGACGCGCCAGTCGGCGACCGCGGCGGCGAAGATCGCGACGTCGACGGGCAGCGCGCGCTCGGCCGCCGCCAGCATGTCGCGTGCGCTTTCCAAGTGCAGCACCGTTACGTCCGGCGGGTCGGGCAGATTGACCGGCCCGCTGATGAGCGTCACCTCGGCGCCGGCGGCGGCCGCCGCCACGGCAATGGCGTGACCCTGCTTGCCGGATGAACGGTTGGCGATGTAGCGCACCGGATCGATCGGCTCGTGCGTGGGGCCGGAGGTGACCAGCACGCGCTTGCCTTTGAGCGGCTGCGGCGCGCGTTCGCCGCGCAATTTCTCGAGCGCTACGGCGATCTCCAAAGGCTCGGCCATGCGGCCAAGCCCGCGTTCGCCAGCTTCCGCCATTTCGCCTTCGTTGGGCCCGACCAGCGTGACGCCGTCGGCGATGAGTTGCGCCAGATTGCGCTGCGTCGCCTTGTGCGCCCACATATGCGGGTTCATCGCCGGCGCCAGCAGGATTTTGGCGCCGGTCGCCAGCAGCGCCGCGGTGGCGAGATCGTCGGCCAAGCCGTTTGCCATCTTGGCCATCAGGTCGGCGGTCGCCGGCGCCACCACGACCAGATCGCATTCGCGCGCCAGCCTGATATGGCCGACGTCGAATTCGCTCGCCGGGTCGAACAGGTCGGTATGGACGCGCTCGCCGAGAATGGCGCCGGCCGACAGCGGTGTGACGAAATGCTGCGCGGCGGCGGTGAGGATGCAACGCAGGGAAAATCCGCGCTCCTGCAGCCGGCGGATGAGATCGAGCGACTTGTAGGCGGCGAGGCCGCCGCCGACGATGAGCAGCACGCGGTTTTGTTCGGCCTGTGCCGCCGGCGCCGTGCGGCGGCCTTTCGGCGGCCGCATGAAGCTCTGCATCAATTCATCGCCACCGTCTTCCGCGGCTGCGCGCAGAATGGTGCGCACCTCGTCCTCGACCGAACGGCCGCTGCGCGCCGCGCGCAGGCGCAGGAGCCTTTTGAGCCGCTCATCGAGCTGTCTTACGGTCAGTGAGGCCATCGAAAAATCCGCTCTGTGGAATGACTTAGCATAGCGATGACAGCAATGCAATCAGTGCAATCAAAATGCACCGGCGGAAAATCGCGATGCGGCGCTTGACGGCACGCGCGGTCTGCTGTAATTAACCGATCAGTTATTTAACCGAATGGTTCAATACTCCCATGACCGCCGACCGCCTCAGCGCCACTTTTTCCGCTCTCGCCGATCCGACGCGGCGCGCGATCCTCGCGCGACTCGCGCTCGGCGAAACCACGGTGAGTGAACTCGCCCGGCCGTTCAAGATGAGCGGGCCCGCCGTTTCCAAGCATCTCAAGGTGCTCGAACACGCCGGGCTGATCGCGCGCGGCCGCGAAGCGCAATGGCGGCCGTGCCGCATCGAGGCGGCTGCGCTCAAGCCGGTCGACGACTGGCTTTCCGAATACCGCCGGCTCTGGGAGGAACGGCTCGACCGCCTGGGCGATTACCTCAAGACGCTGCAGGCCAAAGGGAGCCACAAGACGAGCCACAAGGGAGGAAAGCGTGCGCGCGGCAAATAACCTCGACCTCGAGCAGGACCCGCGCTCGATCATCGGTACGCGCGTGTTCGACGCGCCGCGCGCGCTGGTATTTTCCGCCTTCGGCGAGCCCGAGCATCTGGCGCAATGGTGGGGGCCGGACGGCTTCACCACCACGACCAGCGCATACGAGTTCCGTCCGGGCGGCGTCTGGCGCTTCGTCATGCACGGGCCGGACGGGCGCGAGTATCAGAACCGCATCACCTTCAACGAAATCGTTGCGCCCGCGCGCATCGTCTATCGGCACGGCGGCGGCGACGACGTCGAGCCGGTGCAGTTCAAGCAAGTCCTCACATTCGAGGACCTCGGCGGCAAGACGCGGCTCATCTGGCACGGTACATTCCCGTCGGCGGAAGAGCGCGCCCGCGTCATCAAGGAATATGGCGCCGACAAGGGCCTGGTGCAGACCATGGCGCGGCTCGCCGGCTACGTGGCAGGGATGGGGAAGTAGTCGATGAATGATGGTGCTGACCGCGGATTCGGCAGAACTCCCTCTCCC
>JBOHII010000282.1:0-5744 GCA_050725955.1 Pseudolabrys sp.
CGCCCGCTCCACCGTCGACAAGCTGCTCGAATGGCGCAGCGTGCCGGTGATCAACGAGAACGACACCGTCGCCACCAGCGAGATCCGCTATGGCGACAACGATCGGCTGGCCGCGCGCGTCGCCGCCATGATGAGCGCCGATCTGTTGGTGCTGCTGTCCGACGTCGACGGGCTCTACGACAAGCCGCCGTCGCAAGCGGGCGCCAAGCTTGTGCCGCTGGTCGCGCGCATCACACCGGAGATCGAGGCGATGGCCGGCGCTTCGGCCTCGGCGCTGGCGCGCGGCGGCATGCTGACCAAGATCGAGGCCGGCAAGATCGCTACCACCGCCGGCGCCCATATGATCATCGCGTCGGGCCGCGTAGCCCATCCGCTCAAGGCCATCGCCGACGGCGCGCCTTGCTCGTGGTTCCTCACGCCGGCCAATCCGGTGACCGCGCGCAAAAAATGGATCGCGGGTTCGCTTGAGCCGCGCGGCGCCCTCGTCATCGACGCCGGCGCGGTCAAGGCTTTGCGCGGCGGAAAAAGTTTGCTGCCGGCCGGCGTCACACGCATCGAGGGCGCCTTCGAGCGCGGCGACGCGGTGGTGGTGCGCGGGCCGGACGGCGCCGAGGTCGGCCGCGGGCTTACCGCCTTCGACGCCGCCGACGCCGACAAGATCAAAGGCCGCTCCTCGGCGGATATTCCCGCTTTGCTCGGCTTTTCCGGGCGCGCAGAAATGATTCACCGCGACGACCTTGTTCTGGGCGGTGAATAGCCGCCGCTCGGGGGCCGTCGATCGCCGAGCTTTGCCGCTTCTACGAGCATGACAGCGGGGAGCCCCGCGGTTTATCCCCGCGCGGACGCGCACCCGCACCGCGACCGATTGGCTCACGCGACGTTTTGGCAAATTGCGCCGGCGCGGCGGCGGGTTTCCAGTTGTTGGCATAACGCGGGCGCCGCAGGAACGATATTTCCTGCACCCTTTCCTGACCGGCGAGCCGCGAGAACCTTCGAGCGCTGCAACGCGCATCGAGCGGCGACTACCCCCAAAGGGGCCTTCGGGCCCCTCTTTTTTGCCGGCTGGGTAGGCCATTGGCCGACTTACAATTTTCCCATCGACCAAGGGCGGTTACGGTGCGGCCCGCTCGGCCAAAGGCCCACTCAGTGACGGCGGGACCGCGACTTGGACTTGCGCGAGCGGCGGCTGGCGCCGGACTTGCGTTGCACCGGGTGGGTCGGCAGCGGGATAAATGTCCCGTCGGGAAATTGCAGATACCGGCTAAACACTTGCACCTGGCCCTCGCCGCCGCGCCGGCCTTCGATGACGAATTTGGTGCCGACGGGAAAACGGCTTGGCAGACGAGTCGAACCACACGCCATGACATCCTCCATGCGCACAATCCCGAAAAATTCAGCCCCGGACTTGATCCGAGAGGGGAACCGATCTTCCGACCGGATCGTGCGTGACTAAAGTTGCGTCACCCTGCCAACCCAATGTGTAAGGCAATTGATGCGTTCCGGCCGTTTGCCGGTTATCCACGCTATCCCCATTTATCCCAGCGTCCCCGTTGACCCCTGCCAAGGGGCCAAAAAACGGGCCTATCTCGCCCCCGGCAGCCCGACGTGATAGGAACCTGCCGGAAATCGGGGTCGGACGGACTTTTCGGCATGAGCGCACCGCTAAAAAGCATTGAAGGGACAGGGGATATTGCCGGCGTCATGGGCGAGATCGGCCGCCAGGCGCGCGCTGCTGCCCGCGCGCTGGCGCTTGCACCCAGCGCGCAGAAGGACCGCGCACTGGAACTCATGGCCGCCGCCATCCGTGGGCAGGTATCGCGTATTCTCGCCGCCAATGCCGAGGATATCGCCGAGGCGCGTGCCGCCGGCGTGACCGGCGCCTTTCTCGACCGGCTGTCGCTCAATGCGGCGCGGGTGGAGGCAATTGCCGCGGCCATCGACGCCGTGCGCGCGCTCAAGGACCCGGTCGGCGCCGTGACCGAATCGTGGACCCGGCCGAACGGCATGACCATCGAGCGCGTGCGCGTGCCGCTCGGCGTCATCGGCATCGTCTATGAAAGCCGGCCGAATGTGACGGCGGACGCCGGCGCACTCACCCTGAAATCCGGGAATGCCGCCATCCTGCGCGGCGGTTCCGACAGTTTGCGCACCAGCCGCGCCGTCGTGGCCGCCCTCGGCGAGGGCCTGCGCGAGGCGGGCTTGCCCGAAGCCGCGATCCAGCTGGTGCCGACCCGCGACCGCGCCGCGGTCGGGCTGATGCTCGCCGGGCTCGACGGGAATATCGACGTCATCGTGCCACGCGGCGGCAAGGGCCTGGTTGCCCGCGTGCAGGCGGAGGCGCGCGTGCCGGTGTTCGCGCACCTGGAAGGCGTCTGCCACGTCTATGTCGACAAGGCCGCCTCGCCCGAAATGGCCAAGAAGATCGTGCTCAACGCCAAGATGCGAAGACCTGGAGTTTGCGGCGCGGCGGAAACCTTGCTGATCGACCGCGCGGCCGCGCCGGCCATGCTCAAGCCGTTGGTCGAAATGCTGATCGAGGCCGGCTGCGAAATCCGCGGGGATAAGGCTGCCCTTGCCGTGGATAAACGGGTCAAGCCCGCAACCGAAGAGGATTGGTCAACCGAATATCTCGACGCAATTATCGCCGTTAAGGTGGTGGACGGCATCAAGGCAGCGATCGATCATATCGAGCGTTACGGCTCGCACCACACCGACGCGATCGTCACCGATGACAAGGCGGCGGCCGAAAAGTTTTTGCGCGAGGTTGACTCGGCGATCGTGCTGCATAACGCATCGACCCAGTTCGCCGATGGCGGCGAATTCGGCTTCGGCGCCGAGATCGGCATTGCCACCGGCCGACTGCATGCGCGCGGGCCCGTCGGAGTGGACCAACTCACGACTTTCAAGTACCGGATCCACGGAAGCGGTCAGATCCGGCCGTGACAGCGCAAATACCCGCCCGCACCGAGCGCGTCCTTCCACCCCACGCACCCGGCATGAAGATCGGCCTGTTCGGCGGAACTTTCGATCCGCCGCATCAGGCTCACCTCGCCGCCAGCCTGCTCGCGCTCAAACGTCTCAACCTCGACCGCGTCTGGTGGCTGGTCACTCCGGGCAATCCGCTCAAGAACACCAGCGGGCTGGCGCCGCTCAAGCAGCGCATCGCGGCCGCCCGTGCGCTCACCCATCATCCGCGCATCGATGTGACCGGTCTCGAAGCTGTCATCAAGACCAGATACACCTACAGAACGTTGAAATGGTTGATTGCACGCTGTCCGCGGGTCCACTTCGTCTGGATCATGGGCGCGGACAATTTGCGGAGTTTTCACCGCTGGCAAAAATGGCGCGAAATAGCGAAGCTTGTGCCGTTCGTGGTGGTCGATCGACTGGGACCGAGCCTGTACGCCGCCGCCAGTCCGGCGGGGCAGGCGCTTGCTGGCGCCCGCATCGCGGAACCCGAAGCACATGCTTTGCCCTACCGCAAGCCGCCGGCTTGGACCTTCCTGCACGGCCTCAAGTCACCGCTGTCCTCCACGGCGCTGCGCGCCCTGCGTCAGCGCAAGAGCGGGGGTAGCGGCGCAAAGAAAAAGAGCAAGGGTGGAAAGAATCGAGCAAGATAGCTATGTTAACGGCGTCTCCGGCACGTGCCGGGACGCGTGCAACGAACGCGAAGGATAACAACCTCTGAGTAAATCGGCACTCTCTCGGGCGTCGCGTCGCGTGCCCGAACCCGTCTCCCGGCATCCCAGTGCCAAAGAGACGCTCCGCATCGTCCTCGCGCGGCTGGAAGACATGAAAGCCGAGGACAGCGTGACCATCGATCTCACCGGCATATCCTCGATTGGCGATTACATGGTTGTGACCTCCGGCAGGTCGCATGTCCATGTAGCCGCGATCGCCGAAAACCTGGTCAAGGACTTAAAGCGCGCCGGCATTACCGGCGTCCGCGTCGAAGGCCTGCGGCAGGGCGACTGGGTGCTGATCGATGCGGGCGATGTAATCGCCCACGTGTTCCGGCCGGAAGTGCGCAACTTCTACAATCTTGAAAAGATGTGGTCGGACGGGAAACGATCGAGATGATAGTGTTTGCGGCACGATGCGTATCGTTGTTGCCGCCGTCGGACGCCTGAAGCGGGGCCCGGAAACCGAGCTTTCCGAGCGCTATGCCAAGCGCGCCACGCAAACCGGTCGCCAACTCGGTCTGCGCCAGGTCGAAATCGTCGAAATTCGTGAAAGCCGCGCCGAAGAGACCGGCAAGCGCATGCTCGAGGAGTCGATCGCGCTCGCCAATGTCATCCCGCAAGGCGCCGCGGTCGTACTGCTCGACGCCCATGGCGACAATCTCGACAGCGCCAGCCTCGCCGCCCAACTGGCGAAATGGCGGGGCAATGACCGGCCCGCGGTGGTGTTCATGATCGGCGGCGCCGACGGTCTGGCCGCAAGTTTGCGCGCCAAGGCCGAGCTGCGTCTGGCGTTCGGCGCGGCCACCTGGCCGCACCAATTGGTGCGGGTCATGCTGCTGGAACAGCTTTACCGCGCCACCACGATCCTGACAGGACACCCCTATCATCGGGCGTAGATCGCCGGGTTCCTGCCCGGCGGGCGAACCTGGAATCATTGCCGGTCGGCCTTAATCCCGGCGCAATAACTGCGGATCACAATGGCCTTGCCGTCGCAACCAGCGAGCGTAACTTGGCCGCGATGATTTGCCTTGGGGGATTCGAACCGCGCTCCGCGCTTGTCGCGGCGCTGGCGCTCGGATTGCCGGTCGCGCTGATCGGGGCGGCACCCGCGCAGGAGCGCCCCAGCCACCTCGCGCAGAATGACAAGGCGGAAAAACTCGACGCACTCAAGCATCGCGATCAGGACCTCAAGGCCGTGCGCGACGCCCAGAGCAAAACGACGGAGACCGCGGCCGCGCTCAAGCGCGAAATCGAACAGCTCGGAGCCGACCGCCGCAAGCTCAACCAGAATCTGATCGATACCGCCGCCCGCATTCGCGGTGTCGAGGCGCAAGTCACGGCGACGGAGACACGTCTCAAGCCGCTCGACGATAATGAGCGCAGCATCCGCAAATCGCTCGACGGGCGCCGCGCCGTGATCGGCGAAGTGCTGGCGGCATTGCAGCGCATCGGCCGTCGCCCGCCGCCAGCGCTGATCGCCAGCCCCGAGGATGCCCTGCAGGCGGTGCGCACCGCCATGCTGCTCGGCGCGGTGCTGCCCGAGATGCGGCATGAGGTGGAAGCGCTCGCCGGCGACCTCAACAAATTGCTGGCCGTTCGCAAGCAGATCGCCGCCGAACGCGACCGGCTGAAAGCCGAGGTCGCCTCGCTCGGCAATGAGCGCACGCGAATGACCGCGCTGGTCGCGGAGCGCCAGAAACAACAAGCCGCGCGCGAAAAGGCGCTTGACGCCGAGCGGACGCACGCCGCCGAATTGGCACGCCAGGTCGGCAATCTCAAAGATTTGATCGCCAAGCTGGAGCAGGGCCTCGACCCCGCCACCAGGGCCGCCCGCGAGGCCGCACGCAACGATATGCGGCCGGCGCTGGCGACATTGCGCGATCCGGGACGGCTGGCGCCGGCAGTCGCCTTTGCGTCCCTGCGCGGGCAAGTTCCTATACCGGTTAACGGCGTCAAATTGAAGGAATACGGGGCGCCCGACGGGATTGGCGGGGTGGAAAAAGGCGTTTCCGTCGCCACCCGCGCCGGCGCTCAAGTGACCGCGCCGGCCGACGGCTGGGT
>JBOHII010000283.1:0-2205 GCA_050725955.1 Pseudolabrys sp.
CCCGGCCATCCCGCTTAGGCGGGCAAAGCAATGCTACTTAACCGGGATCACCGGGTCACGCAGCTGTCGCGGCGGCCCGGTGATGACAAAAAAGCCATGTTCGATCGTCTTAAATCCCTTCTCTCGCCGCCCGAGCGCAAGGCCTCGCGCACGGCACGGCTGATCGCGTTTGAGGCGGGCGGGCGCGCGCGCTGGACGCCCCGCGACTATGCGGCACTGGCGCGCGAGGGCTATCAAGGCAATGCCATCGTGCATCGCGCGGTGCGCCTGATCGCCGAAAGCATCGGCTCGCTCTCATACGTGCTCTATGAGGGCGCGGCCGAGCTGACCGCGCATCCGCTGCTCGATCTTTTGGCGCGGCCGAACCCGCGTCAGGACGGCGCGTCGCTTTTGGAAGCGGTCGCGTCGCATCTGCTGCTCGCGGGCAATGCCTACATCGAAGCCGTCGGCATCGACGGCGACGCCGGGCCGCAAGGAAACCTGAATGTGCGCGAGCTCTACGCGCTCCGCCCCGATCGCATGAAGGTCGTTCCAGGGCCGGACGGCTGGCCGCAGGCCTACGAATACACGGTCAACGGCGCGACCGTGCGCTTTGCGCAGAGTGCAGCCCTGCCGCCGATCCTGCAGCTCACTTTTTTCAATCCGCTCGACGACTATTACGGGCTCAGCCCGCTCGAAGCCGCCGCGGTCGCGGTCGACACCCACAACGCCGCCGCCAGGTGGAACAAGGCGCTGCTCGATAACGCGGCGCGGCCATCCGGCGCGCTGGTCTATGACGGGCCGGAAGGCGCGGTGATGTCGGACGCGCAATTCGAGCGGCTGAAGAAGGAACTCGCCGACCAGTACCAGGGCACGGCCAACGCCGGGCGTCCGCTGCTGCTCGAGGGCGGGCTCGACTGGAAGGCGATGTCGCTCTCCCCCAAGGACATGGATTTCATGGAGGCCAAGCATTCCGCCGCGCGCGAGATCGCGCTCGCCTTCGGGGTGCCGCCGATGCTGTTGGCGATACCAGGCGACAATACCTATTCGAACTACCAGGAAGCAACCCGCGTGTTCTGGCGGCAGACCGTGCTGCCGCTCGGCAACCGCATCGGCGGCGCGCTGGCGCAGTGGCTGTCGCCGGCGTTCGGGGCCGGGCTCATGCTTGCCGCGGATACCGACAGAATAGAGGCGCTGTCTCCCGACCGCGCCGCGCTGTGGGACCGCGTCACCAAGGCGCCATTCCTCACCGTCAACGAGAAGCGCGCGGCAACCGGCTACGGCGCGGTGCCGGGCGGGGATGTCTTCACCTGATCTGATCGCCTTTAGCCGTTACCGCTGGTGGCGGGGGCCGCGCTTGGCAGTGCGGCGGCCGGAGCGGTCTGACTGAAGGTGTCGGGGGCTTTGTTAAAATATTCGATCGCACCGACAATGACGGCGGCGACAATGACGACGCCGACCATCGCGCTGATGGTCTCGGCGGCGCGGCCGCGGTGTCCTGGCATTGTGTCTCTCCTTCGCTTGCTGCGGGATTAAACGCGTCCGGCAGGTTTCGGGTTCCGCGTCGGGCAAGACGATGTCCGGCAGCCGACCGTCGAGCGCGCGCTACTCAACATGACCGATCTCATCCGCATCTTCAGCGAGCGCGGCGATCTCGCACATCTGGCGCTGTTCTTGTGGGCGACGTCGGCCTCGGCGCTCGCCTGGTTCGCGTTGCGCGAACTGGCGGCCGCAAGCCGCCGCTTTGACGATTTCGTGCGCGAACTCACGCGTTTCAACGAGCATTTCGGAGGTCATTGATGGATACGCTTCATACCGTGCTGCGCTCGATCCGCGGCGAAACGAAATCGCGCCGCGATCATCTCGACGTGTTCCGCGAATTCCTCGACCACCTCGACCGCGCGGCGCGCCGCCGGCCCGCCCCGCGCACGACCAAGGCGGGCAAGGGCAAGGCAAAGCGCGGCAAGCGCTGACTTTCGTGTCCCGGATGCGATGCAGCGCGATAGCGGTGCATCGCTGATCCGGGACCGTCCCAAATTCCAATCCGTAACGATCCCGGGTCTGCAGCGCACCACTTCGTGCTGCGCTGCGCCCGGGGCAGGCACGTGCTATGCTCGCACCCACAATCGAACCCACCGTCGCCTCGGTGTTCGCGCCGCGCACCAGCATCGAGCGTGACGGCACGGTGGAAGGCTATGCCAGCCTGTTCGGCGAGATCGACCAGGC
>JBOHII010000284.1:0-8159 GCA_050725955.1 Pseudolabrys sp.
ATCCGCGCCAATCTGCACCGGGCGCCGATGTCTTCCGGCCAGATCGAGTCGACTGGCCCGCGCTATTGCCCCTCGATCGAAGACAAGGTCGTGCGCTTCGCAGCTCGTGACAGCCACCAGATTTTCCTCGAGCCTGAGGGCCTGGACGACGACACCGTCTATCCCAACGGAATCTCGACCTCTCTGCCCGAGGATGTGCAGCAAGCTCTGTTGGCCACCATACCGGGTCTGGAAAACGTCACCTTAAAGCGGCCGGGCTATGCCATCGAATACGACTATGTCGATCCGCGCGAATTGCACCCGACGCTGCAAACGAAAAAGCTGCGCGGCTTGTTTCTCGCCGGCCAGATCAACGGCACGACCGGCTACGAAGAGGCTGCGGCACAAGGACTTCTTGCGGGTCTCAACGCAGCCTCGTTGGCCGGCGAGGGCGAAGAAATTATTTTCGATCGCGCCGAAGCCTATATCGGCGTGATGATCGACGATCTCGTCACGCGCGGCGTCAGCGAGCCGTATCGCATGTTCACCTCGCGCGCCGAATATCGATTGAAGCTGCGCGCCGATAACGCGGATCAGCGGCTGACCGCGCGCGGAATTGAAATCGGTTGCATCGGGTCGGCGCGTGCGAAATCTAACGCTGAAAAATCCTTTGCCCTGAATGCGGCGCGCGAATTCGCCACGTCGAATTCGCTCACACCGAAACAAGCCGAGCGTCACGGCCTCGCACTCAACAAAGATGGACAACGGCGCACCGCGTTCGAGTTGCTGTCGTATCCGCACGTGACGATTGCGGATCTTGCGAAAATTTGGCCGCGCTTTGCCGAGCTCGATCGAAAAATCGCCGAGCAAATTGAAATCGACGCCAAGTACGATGTTTATCTTTCACGGCAAGCCGCGGACGTGGCGGCGTATCGGCGCGATGAAAGTTTCACTTTGCCGGACGATCTCGATTACGAAGGCATGCGTGGGCTCTCCAACGAAGCCAAACAAAAGCTGCAGGCGCAGCGGCCGCGAACGATCGGCCACGCGGGCAAAATCGACGGCATCACGCCGGCGGCGCTGACGCTTTTGGTCGCGCATGTGAAACGCGGCAAGAACGCCGCGAAACGCGCTTGAGCAAAAGCGGGCAGGGCGCTCTCGATCTCGAAAGCGACAAAAAACGCGCGCTCGCGCTCACCCCTGTTTCACGTGAAACGGAACAGCGGCTTTTAATGTTCGTAGAAGCGCTGTTGCTCTGGCAAGAACGGATCAACCTCGTCGCCGAATCCACGCTCCCTCTGATCTGGACCAGGCACATTGCCGACTCGCTCCAGCTCGTTGCTCTGGCGCCGCATGCGACGCTGTGGGCGGACTTCGGATCCGGCGCCGGCTTTCCCGGCATTCCGCTCGCCTGCGCCCTCGCCGATACCCCCGGCGCCATGGTGCATCTGGTTGAAAGCGTAGGCAAAAAGGCGAATTTCCTGCGCGAGGTGGTGCGCAAACTCGGTTTGCCGGCGCAAGTGCATCAAGAAAGGGCGGAGAAATTTGCGGAAAGCTGTGCAGAACCGGTCGACGTGGTGACGGCGCGTGCGCTCGCCCCATTGAAAACATTGTGCGATCAGGCGTTTCCTTTGATCGCCAAGGGCGCCCTCGGCCTGTTCCCCAAGGGTCAAGATGTAGAGGCTGAATTGACCCAAGCCGCTAAATATTGGAGACTTGAGGCCTCAACTGTGCCGAGCGTGACAAACCCGGCCAGCAAGATCGTTGTCCTGCGCGGCCTGAGGCGCCTCCGCAAATAGCACATAAGCTCTTGATTTAATTATGGAAACGTAAAATGTCCGAGCCGCCGACCGATCATCCTGGAGTCGTTCCCTTCCCACAGCCGGCTGCCCGGCCCGAGGCCGGCCGGCCGCGCGTGCTGGCGATCGCCAACCAGAAAGGCGGTGTCGGCAAAACCACCACGGCCATCAATCTCGGCACAGCACTCGCCGCCATCGGCGAGCACGTGCTGGTGGTCGATCTCGATCCGCAGGGCAACGCCTCGACCGGGCTCGGCATCGAGCGCAAGTCGCGCCGCACCTCGACCTATGACGTGCTCACCGGCAAGGCGCCGATGCGCGATGCCGTGCTGCCGACCGCGGTACCGCAACTCCTCATCGCGCCCTCGACCATGGACCTCTCCGGCCTCGAGCTCGAAATCGGCCGCGAGCGCGACCGCGCCTTCCGCCTGCGCAACGCGCTCACCGAACTCAACAGAGGCACGCGCTCTTACGATTTCAGTTACGTGCTGGTGGACTGCCCGCCCTCGCTCAATCTGCTCACCGTCAACGCCATGGCGGCGGCCGCTTCGATCCTGGTGCCGCTGCAATGCGAATTTTTCGCGCTGGAAGGCCTGTCGCAATTGTTGAAGACGGTCGAGCAGGTGAAGACCAGTCTCAATCCGAATTTATCGATCCACGGCATCGTGCTCACCATGTACGACTCGCGCAACAATCTCTCCAACCAGGTGGTCGCCGACGTGCGCCAGTTCATGGGGCCGAAGGTCTACGACACGGTGATCCCGCGCAACGTGCGCATCTCGGAAGCGCCGTCTTACGGCAAGCCGGTGCTGGTCTACGATTTGAAATGCGTCGGCAGCGAAGCCTATTTGCGTCTGGCGACGGAGATCATTCAGCGCGAGCGCGCGCTGAAGGCGAGCTAGTCAATCTTGTCGTCACCGGGCTTGTCCCGGTGACCTCGCTCACGAGGGCACAGCGCCTAACTAAGCGAGATGGCCGAGACAAGCCCGGCCATGACAACAAAAAGCGGTGCAGGATAAAAAAGGGACCCGAGTGGCGAGAGGCTCAGGAGCTGCGGCGATGGCGGATCATTCGCGATTGGGACGCGGCCTCGCATCGCTGATCGGCGATGTCGGCGAGGAAACGCAGGCGGCCGACAGCGCGCGCAAGCCGCGCCAGGCGCCGATCGAAAGCCTGCGCGCCAATCCGCGCAATCCGCGCCGCGCCTTCACCGGCAGCGAGCTCAACGAACTCTCAGATTCGATCCGCGAGCGCGGCATTATCCAGCCGATCGTGGTGCGCGCCGTCGCCGGCGCGAGCGACCAATTCGAGATCATCGCCGGCGAGCGGCGCTGGCGCGCGGCGCAGCGCGCTGGCTTGCACGACGTGCCGGTGGCGGTCGTGGAGGCGACCGACGCGCAGGCGCTTGAGTTTGCCATCATCGAGAACGTGCAGCGCGCCGACTTGAATGCGATCGAGGAGGCGACCGGCTATCTGGCGCTGATGGAGGAATTCAACCACAGCCAGGACGACGTGGCGCAGATCGTCGGCAAGAGCCGCCCGCATGTGGCGAACACGCTGCGGCTGTTGAAGCTGTCGGAGCCGGTGCGCGCGATGGTCGCCGCCGGCACGCTGTCGGCGGGGCACGCGCGCATGCTGGTCGGTCAGCCCAACGCGCTTGAACTGGCGAACGACATCGTCAAGCGCGGCCTGAACGTGCGCCAGGTCGAGGCGGCGATGCGCAAGGATGGCCGCGCGCAGTCGCGCGACGTCGCGGGCACCTCGCGCGCCAAGGACGCCGACACCAAGGCGCTGGAGCGGCGGCTGTCGGATGCGCTGGGCCTGGAGGTTACGGTCGATCACCGCGCCGACGGCGGCGGCACGCTGCGCATCAAGTATCGCGATCTGGATCAGCTCGATGCGGTGTTGAGGAAGTTGGATAGGAATTAGGTTCCATACTAAAGGAGCGACACTTTACCTAATAGAACAATTTCAATAATGCCGCGAACCAAACAAAAATAAGCACATAAAAGAAGACCCTCGTCCAAAAATCTAGCGAAAGAGCGTGAAGTATCATCGGAGGTGTCGATCGACCCTGTCTGGTTCTCCACCAGTGCTTACCGAAAACTAAGTGCAATTTACCCCCGGTGCTATTTTCGATCACTACAATCCGCTCGTATATGGAAGCCAACATATTTTGAGCGTGGGAGTAAAACATAAGCGCGCCGATATTGAATATGATACCCAATATCGAAATAAACCCCGCAAAGACAACGAGTTGTAAATGCTCCGTCGCATACGCGTATGCGGCAGCAAGGGCGGGATTGATAATAAATGTAGTTTGAGTCAGTTTTGGCGCCATCTCATAAATGCACCTACTGTAGTCATTCAATTGGTCGTATTCAGCTTTCAGCCAGTCTGTTGAGTTAAAACTTTGCTCCATAAGACCTCACGATTTTCACCCAATTAATTCCGCGACACGCAAGCGCGCAATTACTTGGTCGGCCAATTTTCGGTATCTTAAGGCTTCCTCTTTAGTAAACTCAGAGATTGGATTGTGTGCGGCATTATTCCCAACTACCCGCAAATCATCCAGCAGGGCCGATGTTTGCGAGTCAATAACCTCTCGGCTACGGAGTAGACGAGTCAGTCCCAAAAACGACTGAACTCTTGGAGTCAATAACTTAGTATTTAGTGCAAGCGATCTTACTGCCTCTTCAATACCGCTCCTGACTTCCAAGATCGCGGCACGCGGCGAAATTTCAGCGATTTGGTCGAATTTACTTCTTTCCTCCGCCGTGGGCATGGCTTCAGTCGACGCCGGCGCAGGTGGTAGTGCAGCGGCTTCTTTTTCCGCTTGATCTAGCCGAAACGACAATTCCAAATCTTTATATTTCGCGCGAAAGCGAGGCAATAGTTCAGCGATTTTTTCCCGGAAAAGCCAAACAGCCGCTACGAATGCTAAAGGCCACGCGAGCGACACTACGGATTGAATTATCGACGCAAAAAATTGATAGCCGTCCATAACCTGTACTCCAAATCGTGACTACAGACCTTTCCAAATTGAAGTCGCCGTACTTGCTTCTTAAGCATACAATAGAATTTTGTGTGTCGTCTTAGGTGCTCGAAGCAAGCGCAGCCCGGATGAGCGAAGCGACATCCGGGATTCATGCCCGCGCCGAATCGCTCATCTCCGCATTTCACTTTGCTCATACGGCTTCACGCTGTCGACCCGGCAATGTCGAGTAGCGGCGCGAGCCGGGTGAGGGGTTACGGCCTCACGCGAGTCAAAAACCCCTCACCCGCCCTCGCTCGGCTTCGCCTCCACATAGGCCGGCGCTTCGCGCTGGCCGTTTTTGGCAAAAGAACGCGAATGCCCTGTGGGCATTCGCTTTGCACCCTCTCCCACAAGGGGAGAGGGGAAGAGAGCAAGCGGCCGCACCTTGAAAAACTTCCAAGCGCAGTCACACTCATGAGGGTGACAGGCAAATCAGGGCGCCCCATGAGCGCGCAGCCATCCGGCCGAGGCAGAATGGTGCGGACGGCCGTGCTCGGCGCGGCGGTTGCCGGCTGGGAAACTTATGAATTGACGAGCGCGACCGAGGCGCCATCGCAGGCGGTCCTGCTGCTGCAATATTTCTTTTTGGCGTGCGGATTGATCGCGCTGGCCGCCTCGTTGTTCGTGCTGGCGACGCAGAAATAATCGCGCGAACGGCATTCGCGCTTTCCCTCTCCCACAAGGGAGAGGGGAAGCGAGTGCGTGGCTGCGCCATAAATTCGGCGTCATGCCCGAGCCAAGCTCGGCAATGACAGCGGAGAACTTGCCGCAGCTACTCCGGCTCGCGTGAAACGCGCGGCTCCAATTTCTGATGCAGGCGTTCGGCGTCGGTGAGGGTGTCGATGACGGCTTTGAACTCGTCGACGAACTTGGCGATGATGCCCTTGGGCTTCACGGGCGATTTCTTTTTGGCCGCGCGCCTGGATTTCCTCGCCGGCGGTGTTTTGCGGGTTTTCTCGGCGGCCGCGGCGGATGTTTTCTTCCGCTTCTTCCCGGTCTTGGCGGCGAATTTCTTGCGTGTTTTACGAGCCATCGGCAGCCCCCGAAGTTCACTAAATCCATCGACAGACTAGGCGGCATCCCAAGCGCGCGCCAGGGCTTGCTGCGGCCGTTACTTCTCGCGCAAAAACGCGGCGCAGAAGCCCGGCTCGAATTCGCGGTAATCGTTGGTGATTTCGGTGCCCTTGGCGATGTTGCGGCTGGCGATGGCGTAGCCGTTTTGCAGATAGGTGTTGGGGTTATCGGAATGGTTCATGTGGCAATCGTGGTCGATGGTCAGAATGATTTCGCCGTCCACGCGATAGCCGTGGAAGCGGATGAAATCGCGCGCCGGTTTGGGCAGCCTGGAAAATTGTTTTGCCGAATAGACGCGGTCGAAGCCGTCGACGAAGCGCCATATCCTGGTGCCCTTGCGGACGAATTCGCCGGCGAAAACGCCAAGCCCGTGCAGCGGACTATTGTCGAGATAGGTTTTGATCAGCAGCATGAGCAGCTTTCGCAATGAGCCGGCAAGCGGCCCGCGTCCTATTCAGACGGCAGATCGATGTCAAATGCAAAAGCGATGCGAGAAGGAAACGAAAGCGCGATCAAATCGAGCCGGGGGCGTCTTTGTCGAAAATGCCCAGGCGCCGTTGCGCGGCTTCCGGCATGTTCGGCACGCGCAACTCGCGGCCCATAAAGGTGACCCAAGGCTTCTCGGCGACCGGCTGCAACAGCGCGAAATTCCAGAACTGCCGCTCGCTCATCTCGATCTCGGTCACGTCTTGGTTGAGCACCCAGTTGCGCAGCGTGGTCAGCCTGGGCTGCTGGTCGGCATCGGAGAACATGGTCTCCGGCAATGCTTTTCTCATGGCCGCAACTCATAGGCCTTTCTGCTTAACAAGGTCTGACGGAACACGGGCGGCCGGTGAAAAGGGCCGCGGCGCAGGCCAAAAACGGACCGCCAGGGTGCGGCGAACGGCGCCCGAGCGCGCCGCTATCGGGACATATTGCCACGCTGGATCGCGGGACAAAAATGCTGCTAAGCATGGCCCGTCACGACAGGGAGGATACCGGTGCCCGCTTCAATGCACGGCGAAATGCAGCCGACCGTCTACCGCTTCAAGCTCGGTGGCTTCGAGGTTGCAACCATCATGGACTCAAAGGTGATCCGTTCCGGGCTTAGCCCCGCCTTCGGCGGCGAGGCGGCGGCCGGCGAGGTCAAGGCGCTGGCCAAGGCCAACCGCATCGATGCCGACCGCTACGAGCATCCGTTCACGCCCATGATCGTCAATACCGGCAAGGAGCTGGTGCTGTTCGACACCGGCAACGGCTCGCTGCGCGACGAGCACGAGCAGCTCAAAGGCCGGCTGCCGCCGGGTAACCTGGTCGCGCGCCTGGCGCAGGCCGGCTACAAGCCGGAGGACGTCGACGTGGTGGTGCTCACGCACGGCCATCCCGACCATTTCGGCGGGCTGACCAAGGGCGGCCAGCCGGTGTTTCCCAAGGCGCGCTATGCGATCGGCGCCGCAGAGTTCGACTTCTGGAACAAGGGCGAGAACGTGCGCGAGGCGCGCAAGTTCAACCGCGAATTATACGTGAAGATTGTAGTGCCGCTCGCCAACCGCGCCACCTTCATCAAGCCGGGCGATGCGGTGGTGCCGGGCATCACCGCGGTCGACGCCTTCGGGCATTCGCCCGGCATGTTGGCTTTCACGATCGAGAGCGAAGGCAAGCGCCTGCTCAATTGGGCCGATACCTGCGGCCACTATGTGATGTCGCTGCAGCGGCCGGATCTGCATCTCGATGTCGACGACGACAAGGAGAAAGCGGTCGCCACCCGCAAGCGCATCCTCGATATGGCGGCGAGCGACGGGCTCATGGTTGCCGGTTTCCACATGCCATTCCCGGGACTGGGCTGGGTCGAGAAGGCCGGCGGCGCCTATCGCTGGGTGGCGCATAGCTATCAGTTGAATTTGTAATCAAGACTCTCGGCGGCGCGCATTCGTCGCCAGCGACAGCAAAGTGCGCTGCGCGATTGTCTCGGCGAGCGCGGCATTGCGGCGCATGTCGAGCGATGCCTCGGCGAGCTGCGCCATGGCCCGCAGCAACCGCGCCGGGGTCCAGGCGCGCAGCGCTGTGCCGACCGCCTTCTCGCGGGTAAAATGCACCGGCGGCGCGCCGCGTTTCATGGCCCATTCGATGCTGTCGCCGCCGTCGACCGCGAGTTTCATCTTGTGCAGGTTGGCAACCTGGCGGATAGCGGCGGAAACGATCGCCGCCGGCGAGGAGCCGCTGGCGCGCGCCTTGCCGAATTCGCTGTCAACCACGCGGGTTTCGCCGGCAAAGGCCGCGTCGATCACGCC
>JBOHII010000285.1:0-7581 GCA_050725955.1 Pseudolabrys sp.
ACATCGTACCGAGCAAGTCGGTTGCAGACGCGCAGCAATGGCTCGCCGGCGAAATCAAGCACTGGCAAACCGTCACCAGCGCGGTGAAGATCGAGGTTCAATAAAGCCGATCGTTCGTCGGGCTACGACGGCTTGGCCGCGCGGAGCGCTTTCCAGATGCGCTCCGGGGTCGCCGGCATGGCGAACTGCGCGCCGTTCGGCAACGCATCGAGGATAGCGTTGATCATCGCCGGAGGCGCGGCGGTGGTGCCGGCCTCGCCGGTGCCCTTGACGCCGAGCGGATTGCTGGTGGCGGGCGTCGCCAAGACCGCCTCGCGCAATTCGCGCGGCATGTCGTGGGCGTGCGGCATGGCGTAGTCCATGAACGACCCGGTCAATAGCTGGCCGCCCTGCGGGTCGTAGATGGCGTCCTCGAGCAGCGCCTGTCCGAATCCGTTGGCCAGACTGCCGTGCACCTGACCCTCGACCACCATCGGGTTGAGCATGTTGCCGCAATCGTCGACCGCGGTGTAGGTCACGATCTCGACGCGGCCGGTTTCCGGGTCGATCTCCACCTCGGCGATGTGCACGCCGTTTGGGAATGTGAGCGGCGTGTCGGTTTTTTCCTTGGTGTCGAGGCTTTCCGACATTTCCTTGGCGCGCCGCGCGGTCTCGAACAATGAGATGCGTCGGTCGGTGCCGACCACTTCGAATTGGCCGTTGCGATATTGAATGTCGGACTCGGAGGCTTCCAGCAGGGCGGATGCGACCTTCTTGCCTTTCGCCAGCATAATGTCGGTGGCGTGCACGATGGCGTTGCCGGCTGCCATTGCCGAGCGCGAACCGACCGAAGCGAAGCCGACAATTTCACGCGAGGAATCGCCGTGGCGATGCTCGATCGTCTTGCGCTCGATGCCGAGCTTGTCGGCCAGCAGCCGCCCGAATACCGTGGCGTGGCTCTGTCCGGTCGATTGCACGTTGAGCGCCAGGATGAGCTTGTCGCCGCCGGGAAAACTCAAGTAAGCGCTTTCGGTGGGCAGCGCGCCGGCGTGTTCGAGCATGCAGGAAATGCCGATGCCGCGCAGCTTCTTGCGTTTGGCCGACGCGCGTTTGCGTTTGTTGAAGCCCATGTAGTCGGACAGCTCCAGCCCCTTGGCGAAAATCGCAGGAAAGTCGCCGCTGTCATAAGTTGTGGCGACCGCGGTCTTGTAGGGCATTGCCGAGGGCGGAATGAGATTCTTCCGCCGCAGCTGAACGGTGTCGATGCCGGTGACGCGGGCGGCCTCTTCCACGACGCGGTCGAGCGCATAATTGGCTTCCGGCCGCCCCGCGCCGCGATAGGGGCCGATCGGCGCGGCATTGGTGAACACGCAGCGCGAGGAGAAGTCGATTTTCGGGATGCGGTACATGCCGGGCAGGCAGCGCACAACGTTGTTGGTGTTGATGCCGATGCCGGCCGGCGTGACGAAGGCGCCCTGGCCGCACAGGTGCTTCATGCGCAACGCCAGGAACCTGCCCTTCTCGTCAAGCGCGAGCTCCGTCTCGGTATAGGTGTCGCGCGCCTGCGTGTCGGTCATGAAGGCTTCCGACCGCGTCGACATCCAATGCACCGGCCGCCCGGTTTTCTTGGCGGCGACCAGCAGCGCGAGATATTCGGGATAGACCGGTGTCTTCATGCCGAAGGCGCCGCCCACGTCCTCGGTGATCACGCGCAACTTGTTGGGTTCGACGCCGATGATCGGCGCCGCCTGGTTGCGGATGACGCCGGCGCTTTGCGAGCAGGCGTAGAGCGTGTAGGTCTCGGTCTTGGCGTCATAGGCGCCGGTGGCGCCGCGCGGCTCCATCGAAGCGACAACCATGCGCTGATTGCGCACGGTGACGCGCGCGACATGCGGCGCGCTCTTGATGATCGCGTCGACCTCGCGTTCGTTCTCCGGACTGTCCGCCACGCCGGGCCAGTCGATGGCGAGATTGCCCGGCGCATCGGCATGGACTTGCGGCGCGCCGGCTTTCAGCGCCTCGAGCGGATCGATCACGGCGGGCATTTCTTCGTATTCGACCGCGATCAGCTCGGCGGCGTCTTGCGCTTGCGCCAACGTCTCCGCCACCACCATGGCGACCGCCTCGCCGACAAATCGCACGCGCTCGCCGGCGAGCGTCGGCCGAAACGGCTGCACGAGTTCCTTGCCGCCGCGGCCGGCCAGAGGCGGATGGCGGCCGGCGCTTTTCAAGCCGGCGGCAGCGATGTCTTCGGCGGTCAGCACGGCTACCACACCCTTGGCGCTGCGCGCTTTGCCGGTGTCTATCGAGACGATGCGGGCACTGGCATGGGGCGAGCGTACGAATGCGGCGGCGGCCTGGTTTGGCAGACGCGGATCGTCGGCATAGCTGCCGGCGCCGCGCACCAGGGCGTCGTCCTCCAGGCGCAGTTCGGCTTTGCGATGGGCGAGCGGTGAATTCATGCGGTGGCCCCGGTCATAAACAGCGTCCGTTTATAGCCGAAACCGGGCGATCCGACAGGGGCTTGCGTCCGCCACGCGCCTGCGGCACTCAGGCGCGTCCACGCGCAGGCGCCGGGACGGTTTTCAGGGGACGAAATGAGCAAAGTGCGAACCATCGACACCCACACCCACATCTTGACCCAGGAAACCGCCGCTCTGTTGAGCAAGGCCGCGCCCAAGGTCCCGGTCACCATCACGCCCGACAACGCAGAATGGGCGGCGCTCGACGTGGGCGGTGTGGTCTACCGCCCGTTTCCGACTGGAGGCTTCGACATTGCGCGCCGCTTGCGCGACATGGACGCTACAGGTGTCGACGTGCACGTGCTCTCGGGCACGCCGCAGACCTATCTTTACAATCAGGAGCCGGCGCTCGCCGAAGTGCTCTCGGCGATCCAGAACGACCAGATGGCGAAACATGTCGCCGCCTATCCCGACCGCTTCATGGCGATCGCCACCTTGCCCATGCAGGACCCGGTGCGCGCCGCGGACGAACTCAGGCGCGCCATGACCAAGCTCGGCCTGAAAGGCTCGATGTTTGCCTCCAACATCATGGGCAAGAATCTGGACGATCCGAGCTTCGAGCCATTATGGGCGACGGCGGAGGAGCTCGGCGCCTTCATGTTCGTCCACCCGAACAATGTCGCCGGCGCCGACCGGCTCAAGTCCTATTATCTGCAAAACCTGATCGGTAATCCGCTCGACACCACCATCGCCGCCGCCTGCCTTGAGTTCGGCGGCGTGCTCGACCGTCACCCGAAGCTCACCTTCATGCTGGCGCACGGCGGCGGCTTCACGCCGTATCAGGCGGCGCGCTGGGAGCACGGCTGGAAGGTGCGGCCCGAGCCAAAGAAGAATGTGCCGGCGCAGCCGAAGAATATCGCCAAGCGCTTCATGTACGACACCATCCTGCATTCCGATAAGACGCTGGAAGCAATGATCGGACTGGTCGGCAGCGACCGCGTGCTGCTCGGCAGCGATTACCCCTACGACATGGCGATGCTCGATTGCGTCGCCCATGTGCGCTCGTTGAAAATTTCCGACGCCGACAAGACCGCCATCCTCGGCGGCCACGCCGAGGCGCTGCTTTCGGGGAGATCGTCATGAATGTGCAGGCCGCCGCCAGGACCGGCCGTATCCCGGTTACCGCGGTCACCGGGCTGATCGTCGATGCCGTGATTAAAGCCGGCGTGCCGGCGGCCGACGCCGGCAAAATCGCCGAGCTGATGCTGGAGGCCGATCTCATCGGCGCCGACGCGCACGGCGTATTCCGCCTGCCGCAATATGTGCAGCGGCTGAAACTGGGCTCGACCAATCCGCATCCCAAAATCGCGGTCACGCGCACGGCGCCCGCCACCGCGCTGGTCGATGGCGACAACGGCATGGGTCATCTCGTGGTCGCGCGCACGGCGGAGACGGCCATCGAACTCGCGCGCGAATGCGGCGTCGCCTGGGTCGGCTGCCGCATGTCGGGCCATGCCGGTGCGGCCGGCGTCTATGCCGCGTTGCCGCTCAAAGCCGACATGATCGGCATCTATGCCGCCGTGGCCAATGCCAACCACATGCCGCTTGCCGGCGGGGCCGAGCCGCTGCTCGGCACCAATCCGCTGGCGATCGCGATTCCTGCCGGCGAGGAGGCGCCGCTGGTGCTCGACATCGCCACCTCCATCGTCTCCTACGGCACCATCAAGAACCACAAGCTGCAGAACCGCCCGCTGAAGGGCGACTGGATGATCGATCCGAAGACCGGCGAAGCGGTGATCGATCCGCAGAAAAGCGTCGAAGCCTTGCTGCTGCCGATGGCCGGCTACAAAGGCGCCGGCCTCGCGCTGATGCTCGGCCTGCTCGCTGGTACGCTCAACGGCGCGCTGTTCGGTCGCGATTGCGTCGACTTCAACGCCGCGCCGGATCAGGTCACCAATACCGGCCAGTTCGTGCTGGCGCTCGATCCCAGCCGCTTCCAGCCGATCGATCGGTTCAAGGCGGAAGTCGATCGCCACATCCGCAGCTTGCGCCAATCCAAGGCGCTGCCAGGCGAGAGTGTGCGGCTTCCCGGCGTCGAGCGCGCAAAGCGCCGTGCCGACCGGCTCGCCAACGGTCTGGCGCTGCCGCCGGAACTGCTGGCACAGCTCGACAAGCTCGCCGGCGAATTGGCGATCAAGCCGCTGCGCGAGCGATAGAGCGCATTTTGTCGGCGCGACGGTCCTGCGCGACGGTACACATGCGATTCAACCGCATCACATAACGGCCGCATTTGCCGTGCTCAAACATTCAAATCGACGCAAATTTTCAACACTTTGCCGCCGCCGAATCGGCGCAGACAAACGATTGAATTTAAACAATGAATTGGATGCAACGGAAATTGTGCTGGCTCGCATTGATTCTGCTCGGCAGCGGAATCTTCTCGCTCATGCAAACGCAAAACGTATCGAGTGAAAATTCCTACGATCGCGTCCAAGCCGGTCAGTGGGTCGTCGCGTCGATGTATTGGGAAGACAAGAAGGTTTCCACCGGCAAAAAATTCAATCTGATCGGCTGGCATGCCGCGCACCGTACCCTGCCGATCGGGACATTGATCCGCGTGACCAATCCCAAGAACGACCGCTCGATCAATGTAACGATCAACGACCGCGGGCCGTTCGCGCCGGACCGCGACCTCGATCTCAGTCTCGGCGCCGGAACTCTATTGGGATTTAACGGGCTCGGCACCGTTTACATGGAAGTTTTGTCGATCCCGCCGATTAATGAACACAAGCGGCCGGTGGTGGAATCCCTGTTCGCCGTGAACGACGCCAACGCCAACTGCGTTGGCCGCGCACCGTGCTAGCGGCATAGCCGGGTTGTTCACTTTGCCGGTTTTTTGCCGCCGGCTTTCATCTGCTCCACCACACGCTTCCATTTCGCCGATTCGGCGGCGATGAATTCCTTGAAATTCTCCGGCGTCGGGCTCGATGTCGGCACCATGCTGGCGGCGATCATGTGCTGGCGCACGTCGGTGTCGGCCATCGCTTTGAGCACGGCGGCGTGCAGTTTGGCGACGATCGGCGCCGGCGTGCCGGCCACGGCGAACAGTCCTTGCCAGGAGCCGCTGACGTCCTCGGGGAAGCCGAGCTCGACCACCGTCGGCACATTGGGCAGCGACGTCACGCGCTCGCGCGTGGTCACGGCAAAGCCTTTGAGTTTTCCTGCCTTGACGAACTGCGCCGCCGAGGAAAGCGTGACAAACATCACGTCGACATTGCCGGCCAAGAGATCGATGATCGCCGGGCCGGCGCCGCCTTTGTAGGGCACCTGCGTCATCTCCAGGCCGAGCCGGTGGCGGAACTGCTCCATCGCCAGCGTATTGAGTGTGCTGACGCCGGCGGCGGCGTAGTTGATCTTGCCGGGGTTCGCCTTGGCATAGGCAATCATTTCCTTCAGCGAGTTCGGCGGAAACTTGACGCTGGCGACAACGATGCCGGGCGTCTCGGCGGCGAGCGATATTGGAATGAAATCGCGCTCCGGCACCACCTTCAGCTCGGGAAAGAAATGCGGATTGATGGCGATGGTGCCGATATTGCCCAGGAACAAAGTGTAGCCGTCCGGCGCCGCACGGGCGGCGACCTCCATCCCGACATTGCCGGCAGCGCCGGTGCGGTTGTCGATCACCAGCTGCTGGCCGAGTGCCTGTTGCAGGCCGGGCTGGATCAGCCGGATGGCGAAATCGGACGCCCCGCCCGGCGCGAACGGCACGATGATGTGGATCGGCCTGTTTGGATAGCTCGCCGCGTCTTCCGCCGCGCTGAACCGGGTCGCACCGGCAAGCGCCAGCAGACAAAGCAACGCGCCATACAGATAGGACCGGCGGCTCAATGCCTTCACGATTGTTCTCCCATTGCGGTACGTTAGGCCGCCGCCTTCACTGCGTCGGGATCGAGCGGGAGCTTCACCGGCGCCTTGCGCTTGGCGGAGAGATCGAGCGCCTTGGTCAGCATCAGGTTGCGGTGCGCTTCTTCCACCGTTGCCGCCGCGGTCGGCAGGCCGAGTGACACGCGGTTGAGCCAGCTGTCGGTCTCCAGCGCCATCGGGCCGCGCAATTCGCCGAGCGCCATGTCGCCGGGCGGATAGCTGCCCATGAAATCTACCAGCCGCGTGGCGTCGGGATTGTAACCTTCGGACTGCGGCTTCGATACCGCCAGCACGATGTCGCTGTGGGTGTCGTCGATGGTGAGCGCACCGGTGGTGCCGATGATGCCGACCGCGAGCGAATAGACCGCCGGTGGCCAGGTAACCGGCAGCGCCCACGACATATTGAGGTGGTAGAGCGTGCCGTCGTCGAAGGTGATCATGCCGGCCGTGGCGTCAATACCCTGATAGAGCGGCCCCAATACCTTTTCGATCGAGCGGGCATAGATCTCGACCGGCGTCTTGCCCTCCAGGCACCACATGCAAATGTCCAGCGCATGCGTGCCGGATATCACCATCGGCGAAATGGTGGATGGATCGTCGGTGCGCTTGTAGTTGTCGATCGCCACCAGGCGGTTCATGAAAGCGCGCGAGGTGACCAGCGTCACGTCGCCCAGCGCGCCGATGCGGCATTTCTCCTTGGCCGCCAGCCAGCGGCGGCGGAAACGCTGGGTGTAGCCGACCACGGCGTCGACCTTGGCGTCCTTGATCGCCTTGAGCACTTTGGCGGATTCGTCGAGCCTGGTCGCGAGTGGCTTCTCGATCAGCAGCGGAATGCCGCGCTCGAGCGCCACCATGATCGGATCGACGTGCAAATGCTCGTCGGTGGCGATGATGGCGCAGGTCACTTCCGGGCGCTTGAGCAACTCGACATGGCTCTGGGTCACGAAGTCGGCGCTGATCTTGGGGCCGACTTCGCCGGCGCGGTTGGGGTTTTTTTCGGCGAGGCCGATCCATTCGACCGCCGGGTGGCGCGCGGCTACCTCGCCGCGGAACAGGCCGACCCGCCCGCCGCCAACGATCGCCAGGCCGATGCCCTTGGCTGTGCTTTTCATGCTGGATTGGCTCCCGACCGGTTCTTTTCCTTGAATTCGGCTATCCCCGAAATGGTCTCGTTGGTCAGCGGCAGGTCGACAGGCTCGTTACGGTAAGCCGACAG
>JBOHII010000286.1:0-2158 GCA_050725955.1 Pseudolabrys sp.
AGGAGGTCGTGGAAGAGCTTCATGTTCAGCTCGTTGTCCTCCACGATTAGGACGGTCTTCGGCATTTCTCCCGCCCTTTTCCCCAAACGCCCCATTCCGTCCGGCACGCCGTCGCCAGGCCGCGCGCGCTCGGGCATGATCGGCAACGGTAGTGCCGATATGTTACGGAAAGGCAAATTTGATCGATGAAAGCGGGCGCTGCGTTAACCAAGCAAGCGGCGGAAGCGGTGGCAATTCAGGCACTTAGCTTCATCGCCGGGGATAGCGAGCGGCTTGGGCGCTTCCTTGCGGAAACCGGCATCGGGCCGGCCGAGATTCGCACCGCCGCCCGCGAGCCGGGGTTCCTCATCGGGGTCCTAGACCACCTGGCGGCCGACGAGCGCCTGCTCACAAGTTTTGCGGCCGAGGCGGGGGTCGATGCGTCGGCCATCGGCAAAGCGATTGCCGCGTTGGGCGGACATTGGGAGCGCGAGACACCGTGACTTTTTGCCGCGATTGCCTGGCGGATGCGCCAGACTCCGCCAAGCGCTGCCCGGCCTGCGGCTCACCGCGGCTTCTCCGCCACGCCGAACTCGACCGGCTAACCATCGCCCATATCGATTGCGACGCCTTCTACGCCACCATCGAGAAGCGCGACGACCCCTCGTTGGTCGACAAGCCGGTGATCGTCGGCGGCGGAAAACGCGGCGTGGTCGCGGCGGCCTGCTATGTGGCGCGCACCTATGGCATCCGATCGGCGATGCCGATGTTCGAGGCCAAGCGCCGCTGCCCGCAGGCTGTGGTGGTCAAGCCGAACATGGCGAAATATGTGAAAGTCGGCCGCGACGTGCGTCGCGCCATGCTGGCGCTGACGCCGCAGGTCGAGCCGCTGTCAATCGACGAAGCCTTTCTCGATCTCACCGGCACCGAACGGCTGCACGGCATGGGTGCGCCGCGCGTGCTCGCGCGTTTTGCGAGCGCGGTCGAGCACGAGTTCGGCATTACGGTCTCCATCGGCCTCTCGGCCAACAAATTCCTGGCCAAGATCGCCTCTGACATGGATAAGCCGCGCGGCTTTGCCGTCCTCGGGCAGAACGAGGCAGCCGCCTTCCTCGCGCCGAAGCCGGTCGGTTTCATCTACGGCGTCGGCGCGGTGAGCGCGGCCAAGCTTGCCGCCGACGGCTTTCGCCTGATCGCCGATCTGCAACGGGCCGATGCGCGCGAACTCGCCCGCCGCTATGGCGAGGAAGGCGCCCGGCTCTGGCACCTGGCGCGCGGGCTCGACGCGCGCGCAGTCGATCCGGAGCGCGACACCAAAAGCATTTCGGCGGAAACCACCTTTGACCGCGACATCGGCGAATTCCGCCCGCTGGAACAGACTTTGTGGGAGCTTACCGAGAAAGTATCGGCGCGGCTGAAAGCCAATGCCTTGGCCGGCTCGACGGTGACCGTGAAACTCAAGAGCGCCGATTTCAAGATCCGCACGCGGGCACGCGCGCTGGGAGCGCCGACCCAACTCGCCGCGCGTATTTTCGCCGCCGGCCGTGACCTGCTCGCCCATGAGGTGGGCGCGACCAAATTCCGCCTGATCGGCATCGGCGTCAGTCATTTGGTGGACGCCGTGGGCGACGATCTCGCCGATTTGATCGACGCGCGCGCCGCCAAGGCCGAGCACACGGTCGACAAATTGCGCGGCAAATTCGGTCGCGACGCGGTGGTGAAAGGCCTGACGCTCGACGACGACTAGCGCGGGCCTATTTGCAGGGCTTCGGCTTCTTGAGCTCGAGCGAGGTCAATTCGCCGCTGATCGTGAAATCCGTGTAGTCGAGCGTGAGCGCGCGCGAGATGCCGTTCTCGTAAAGCTCGAAGGTGATGGCATAGACCGGAGTCTGCTCGCCGGTGCGCTCGGTGGCGGGGTCTTCCTGCTCGAAATAGCTTATGATCACTGGCCAGCGCGTTAGCTTGGCAAGCTCGGGTATCTTGGCCGCCGCGTCTTCCGGCGGCTTCTCGCCCTGCGCGATCGGCTTACCGATCACCGTGAGCGTGCTGTAGAGTTTGTCGCCGGTTTCCGAGCCGTCATAGACCGGAAACTCCAGGATCGATTTTACAGCGCGCGCGGCGGTAATGATGCGCCGCATGTGCTCAGTCGGAAACACCGCGCTCACCGGAACCGTAAAGG
>JBOHII010000287.1:0-6266 GCA_050725955.1 Pseudolabrys sp.
ACCATGTCTCGCCACTGTCGGTTCCGGTGCTGCTGGAGATCGGGCGCGAGACAGTCTATGGCGAAGCGGCCGATGCGCTGTTGGCGGAGGCCGCCGAAGACCTGGTGAAGGAGGCGATGCGGTGAGCGACCTTGGCTTTCTTTCCCTCTCCCCTTGTGGGAGAGGGTGCCGAGTGGCCGAAGGCTGCGAGGCGGGTGAGGGGGCATGACATCGACGATTCGTAAAGCCGCCCCCTCACCCGGCTCGCACCTCGCCTCCGCTCGGTGCTCGCCACCCTCTCCCACTAGGGGCGAGGGTAGAAGCGGCGAGGCTGTCGGACACGGCATTACCATTGTGTCCGTAACTCTCATCGCCGATCCTGACGGCGCGCTGTATTGGCCCGAGCACGGCCTGCTGGCGGTCGCCGACCTGCATTTGGAGAAAGGCTCGAGCTTTGCCGCCCGCGGCCAGCTTCTCCCGCCTTACGATACGGCGGCCACGCTGGCGCGGCTTGTACGCCTGATCGCGCGTTATGCGCCACGCTGTGTCGTCGCGTTGGGCGACAGTTTTCACGACGGCGGTGGACCGGCGCGGCTTTCGCGCGAGGACCGTGACAATTTGCACGCCATGCAGCGCGGCCGCGACTGGCTCTGGCTCACCGGTAATCACGATCCCGAGCCGGCATCGGACATCGGCGGCGCATTTCAGGCTGCTCTCACGCTCGGCCCGCTTACTTTCCGCCATTGGCCGTCAGGAAGTCCGGGCGAAATCGCCGGCCATCTGCACCCCGTTGCGCGCGTCGCGCATCGCGGCCGCGCCGTCGGCCGCCGCTGCTTTGCGGCAGACAGCACAAGGATGGTGATGCCGGCCTTTGGCGCCTATGCCGGCGGGCTCAATGTGCGCGATGCCGCCTTCGCCGATCTGTTCGGCACGCTCAAGTTCACCGCGCATATGCTGGGCGAAGACCGGCTCTACGCCTTCGCCGCCAAGCGCTGTCTGGCTGACTGAAAATCTAGTCCCGCTTGAATACCACGCTGGCGATCCAGCCGGTGAGCAACGCCATCAGCATGGTCGCGAAGCCGTAGATGAGCCCGTGGTCGTGTGCGGCGTCGGCGACATATTGCTCGAAGCCGGCCTTGGTCACTTCCAGCGCCGAATTGGTGCGCGCCGCCATGGCGCCGTCGGCGAAGAGTTTAACATCGATCAGGAAATTGCCGATCGGTACGTCGGCCGGCAGCGGAATGGCGGCGCGGAACACCGTCGGTGTCAGGAAGGTCACCGCCGTTGTGATTTCGCTGTAAAGGCCCTGCTGGCCTTGCAACCGTACGAATGCCACCCGGAACGGATCGTCACGCACGGTGTCGGCGATGTCCGGTCCGATACGTTGCGGCAGCAGGAAATTGTCCAGCCCGATCTGCAATCGCCGCAAGGTGTCGGGCTGAGCGATCTGGGAAACCGGGCGGTTGCTCAATACCGCGAGATAGGACGGCACGCGCACAAATTCGCGCGAGTCGACATTGACCCAGATGCCGAGCACGCGCTCCTTGCGCCGGGTGCGCAACCTCTGGCGCGGGCCGGTCACGGTGACCACAAGGTCGTAGGCGGATTTGAGATCGGTCTTGCCGGCGTCGGGCTCGATGGTGCCGAACAGCACCAGGTCCTCGCCGACGAAATTCGAGGTGATCGCCACCCGGTGGTTCGACAGCGAGACGACCAGCCGCTCGGCTGCCGCGGGGCCTGCGCCGCAGGTCGCCAGTAGGATCGCGAGCATGAGGCCGGCCCGCCGCATTATTCGCCTCCGACACGGCGGATCGAGTAAAGATCGTCGGGCTGCACCACCAGCGCGTAGGCAAAGCGCAGGCCGACCGCGAAGACCAGCAGACCGAGCAGCAGGCGCAGCCATTCGCCGCGCATCTTCTGCCCGGTGCGGGCGCCAAATTGCGCGCCGACCACGCCGCCGACCATCAGGATCAAGGCCAGCACCGCGTCGACCAGATGGTTCGTGGCGGCATGCATCACCGTTGCCGACGCCATGGTGACGAGAGTGAGCACCATCGAGGTGCCGATCACGGTCGCAGTCGGCACCCGCAGCAGATAGATCAGCATCGGCACCAGCAGGAACCCGCCGCCGATGCCCAAGATGGCGCCGATGAACCCGATCAGGAATCCGATCACCCAGACGGGGATCGCCGACACGTAGATCTTCGAGCGCTTGAATCGCAGCTTGAACGGCAGCCCATGGAACCAGGTATGGCTGCCTGGACGGCGAATAGTGGCCGGCAGTCCGTGGCGCGCGCGCATCACAGCGCGCCAACTCTCGTAGATCATCAGGCCGCCGACGATCGTCAGCAGCGTGACATAGGCGAGCCCGATCATCAGATCGAGTTGATCGAGGGCGCGCAGGGTGGTGAACAGCCAAACGCCGGTGGCGGTGCCGAGGATGCCGGCGGAAACCAGCATGAGCGCGAGCGCGAGGTCGAGTGCGCGCCTATTCCAGTAATTGATCGCGCCGGAGAACGAGGAGGCGGCGATGTGGCCCGCCACGCTCGCCACCGCTACCGCGGGCGAGACGCCGATGAAGATCAAGAGCGGCGTCATAAGAAAGCCGCCGCCGATGCCGAACATGCCGGAGATGTAGCCGACCGCCAGTCCCATCCCCAAAATGAGGAAGATGTTCACGGACATGTCGGCGATCGGAAGATAAATCTGCACGCGGCGTCGTCCGGGGTTCGCGGCCAATGCACCGCTGACCGGGCCACGCCGGCGGGCGGTTCACCTTGCGGTCAACACGGCGTCGTGCGGGTCCGGCAGCGGCTCTTGGCCAGAGGTCTGGGCGATCTTAGCGACGAACTGGCGCGCGATCACGCTTTTGCGCGATTGGCCGCCTTTGTTCACCGTTTTCCCACCTGGAACGAGCCGAGCGAGAGTGGGGCGCCCGCCCGCGCCTTGGCGCGCGACGACGGCGCCGCGCCGGCCGCGTGATCCCAGCCGCCCGGCGGTTGCGCCACGGCGGTGGCCTCTTCCGGCTGCGACTCGGGCACGAAGGCCGCCACCGCTTGCCGGGCGGCGGCAAGCGAGGCAGCGTCCATATGGGCGGCGATGTCGTCACGCTTCTTGGCGGATTCTTTATCGCCGCCGGCGGCGGCCAGCGCGAACCACTTGTAGGCTTCGGCGAAACTCTTGGCGGTGCCGAGCCCGCGCGCGCACAGCACGCCGAGATTGAACTGGCTGTCGGCTATGCCGCGTTGCGCGGCCTTGCGGAACCATTGCACGGCGGCGGTGTAATCGGGCTTGCCGTCGCTACCCTCGGCATAAAGCACGGCGAGGTTATGCATCGCCTTGCTGTTGCCCTTGGCGGCGGCGGCAAGATAAAGGCGGCGGGCCTGGACGAGGTCCTTCTTAACGCCGATGCCCTTTTCCAACAGGCTGGCGTAACGGAATTGCGCCGGTGTCAGGCCCTCGGCTGAAGCGCGCTCATACCAGCGCGCCGCTTCTTCCATGTCGACCGGTACCCCGCGACCCTCGGCGTAGCGCACCGCCACTTCGTAAGCGGCGGCGGCGTCCCCGGCGATCGCCGCGCTGCGTAATTTGGCTCCGCCGATGGCGATCGGCAGTCGCGCGCCCATGGGCGCGTTCGCTTGCTTTGCGGCGGCTGTCGGCCGCGCCGGCGGGCTGTTGGCGGCGGGACGGGAAATCGACCCGGTGATATCGGCGTTCGAGCCCAGCATCGGTGGGCTGAACAATGACGGCATCGCCGAGGTGCTCTGGTTTAATTTTTGCGACGCCGGCGGCGCCGGCGAGGGGATGCTTGCCGTCGTATCGGGCGCCGGCATCAGCGACGGTGTTGCCGGCAGTTTCGGCAGCGCGAGTGGGTTGCTGGCGACGCTGGCCGTCGTTGCCGGTACGATGTTTTTGATCGCCACCTCGGTTTTGCCGGGTTGCGCGGTGGGCGTGTCCGCCGTCTTGGTATTGAGGCTGCCGAGATCGAACATATTGGCGGCAATTTGGATCGATCCGATCACCACGGCGATGATGCTCGCCGCGATAAACAGCGACTTGAATCGCTTCAATGCCTTTCCGGCCAACGATGGGCTGTCCGGCACATAAGCCTCGGCAAACTCCGGGCGCGGCGCGCGGGCGTTCGGTTCTTGCCCTGCCGCCTGGGCGGCGCGGCGGGCGGCGGCAATGAAGCTGGATTTGCCGCCCGGCGCGGCGGCGACCACCTTGCCGCCGAGGGCGGCTTCCGAAGTGGCGATGCGCGCGGCCGGGTTTGCCTGCATCGGCGGTGGCCCGGAGCCGGGTTCGAGCGGCTGATCGGCCGGCAGGTCGGGATCGATCGGTAGATGACCGGCCGGAGGCAAGCGCCGGGGCGCGGCCTGCGGCGCTGGCGGCGCAGACGCCGCGGCCGCGGGCTGCGGTGCCGGCATTGCAGGCGGCGCCGGCATTGGCGCTGCTGCGGCGGGTGGCGCATCAACCGCGCGCACTGCAATTTTGCCGAACGGCGGAACCGGCGCGGCGGCGGTGTCCGGCGCGTTTTGCGCGGGAGTAGCGCTGCGAATGCCTTTTTCGATGACGGCAAGACGGTCGACGACGTGGCCGAGCGTCCCGTTCACCGCATCCAGTGCATCCTGGGTGCGGGCGATATCGTGTTTGAGCTCGTCAACCGCCGGCGAGGCCTGCGCACGCAGGGCGCCGGCATCCTTGTTCGTCCGCATGTCCTCGATGTGGACCAGGAGATCGGCAAGGCCGCGTTCGATCGCTTCCAAATGGCCGAGCCGGGAATCGGAGGCGTCCAGCTTTTCCACCAATTGGACGATGCGATCCTCGAGATGGCCGAAGGCGCCGCCGGGCCCGCGCGAACTCTGAATCTGCTCGATCTTGTCGGAAAGCGACTCCACCAGAGCTTCCAACCGCGGCGGCACCGTGGCGCCGTTCTGCGCGCGTGCGGCAAGCGCGTCGGAGAGCGCGGCAATGCGCTGTTCGAGATGATTGAGCGCGTCGCCGCCGGCGCCGGCGCTCGCCAGGTATTCGACCTTCTCGCCCAGCGTCTGCACCTGGGCGGCGAGCCCGTGCACGGTTTCGTCGGAGGCGATGTGGGTGGTCATTTCGCGCAACGTGCTGATGGCGCTTTCGAGCTGTGCCAGCGTCGCTGGATCTTTCTGCGCGACGATCAGATCGATCTTGTGCGCGAGGCCGGCCACCGCGTCGTTGAAGCCGACCAGGTTTTCCGCAGGCGTCAGTCCGCGCAAGGCGTCGCGCACTTCGGCGAGCCCGTGTTCGATGCCGCCGAGCGCGCCGGGGTCGACGCCGGCCTGGCGGCCTTCGGCGATGCGCTGGTCGAGGCCTTGGATTTGCTTTTCGATGGCGTCGATGGCGTTGCGCGGCATCGCGTCACTAAGCATGCGGCCGATCTCGCCGAGCTCCTCGCGCAGCGCGTTGATCGCCTGCTCGACGCCCGGCTTGCGCAGCGTCTCGATCTGATCGGTAATCCTGCGGAGCTGGTCCTCAAGACCGGACAGGTCCTGCGCCGGCAGTGGCACGGGTGCGGGCGGCGGCGGGGCCGGCGGTGGCGGCGGTGCAGGCGCAAGATCTTGCGGCGGCGCTGGCGCGGGCACGAGCGGCGGTGCAGGGATCGTGGCAGGTTCCGGGGCGCGCGGCGGAATCGTGTACGGCGCTCGCGGCTGTTGCGGCGGCGGCGGCGCGGCATTGCCATTGAGCGCGCGCTGACGGGCGGCGATTTCGGCAATGGCGCGGTCGAGGCTCGGGGGCAATTGAATGTTCGGCATCGCTGCCGGCATCATCGGCGGTGCAATCGGCGCCGGTGCCGGGCGCACCGCACTGGCGAATTGGTCGAGCCGTCGGTCGAGGCGGGTGATCAGCTCGGCGAGTTGATCCGGCTCATTGCGGCTGCGTTTCGGCGCGTAGGCTTCCGGGCCGGTGCGGGCGAGCTGTTCAATGCGCCGGGTGAGGTTGTCGAGCCGTTCGTTCACCGAGGCGATTTCTTCGCCGTAGGAATCCTCGTCGCCATCCGCGTGCGAATCGACACCGTCCTGTTTCGCTTGTTGGATGATCACCGAGTTGAGCCATTCGCCCAACGACATGCCCGACTGGCGCGCGGCCGCTCGCGCGGTTTCGCGAGTCTCCGGCCGTATGCCTTTCACACTCCCCGGGACGCCAACACTCATTGCTCGCACCCACGTTCGAGGCGGAGGCGAAGGAGCCCTACGGGCTCTCCGTGGAACCGGCACACGTTAACGGCGGGTGGATACGAGCGCGGTCCGCAGTCC
>JBOHII010000288.1:0-14554 GCA_050725955.1 Pseudolabrys sp.
GTGACGATCAGATCGCCTGTGAAAGGACCCGCGGGCTCGGTCGGCCGGTCTGTACGCAGCACCCAGCGGTCGCGATCGGTCGGCACGCCGGCACGTTCAAAGGCGTCGTCGAAGGTGATGCCGGAGCCGATCAGGAACGAAACCAGATCGTCGCGCCACAGACCCATAATATCGGTGCGGTCGGCCTGCCGCTCGCCATCGATGAACACCGAATAACGTGCGCAGTCGGTGCGCAGGTCGGCATTCGGCGCGAGCTTGTGCGGCACCGGATCGCCTGCGTCAGTTACCTCCAGCACGGGACACGCGCGCTGGTTCCGCTGGCAATAGAGCATGAAGTCGAAGGCATGGGCCTTCGGCATGATGGCGAGATTGACCTGCACGAATCCCAGAGCGAGGCCGCGACTGGTGCCGGTCAGACGGCCAGCACGAATTTCGGCGCGCACGCGTTGGCTCTCAAGTAGCATATCGGCCTTCATGCCGGGCCTCCGGCGAGCTCAACTTCGTAGATCTGCGGGTGGCCGCTCTTGTCGGAGGTAAACACCACGCGGGTTCCGTCGGGCGAAAAGCGGGGGTGTGGATGGGTATGCTGGCGCGCTTCGACTGCGACCGGCCCGTCGTTGTAGGGAAACGGATGCGCCCAATGCGCGCCTTCGGAGGTCGCCTCGCTGCCGCAGAGAAATTCCGGCGCGCCGCCGAGCGGAATGACGTGCAAGCCTCGGTCGGGGAAATTCGTGTCGCAGACGAAGCGCGTTCCGGCCGCATCCGGCGCGGCGTGCCACGCGGCGAAGCGATGCAGCCATTTCGTCTTGCCGGTCTCCACATCAATCAGACGCATGCCACGCGGCCAGTCGACAAAGGCGATTGACCGAGTCCCAGGCAGCCAGACCTCATGCGTGACCCATTGCGTCTTGTCTTCACGGGCATAGACGCGACGGTTGTCGGCGCCGTCGCGCGAGACGGTCCAGACCCGGTCGGTCAAAGGACCCGCATAGAGAATGAGATTGTCGTCGTCTGGACAGAATTGCGGGTGGCCGATGGTATCGCGCTCGAGAATGACGTTGCATTTCCCGGTTTGCGTGTCGACCACAATGAAACGCGAAACCTTGCCGGCCTTCACCGGAATAGCCCACCAGCGTCCATTCGCCGACAGCGCGGTGGTACCCATGGCGGCGCCGACCATGCCCTTTTCGCGCATTTCGACCGCGCCGAAATCGGCAAGCTGCGTCTCGGAGAAATCTTCGAGACCGACACGAAATGCGCCCGTGCCGGCGGTAAAATAAATAAAGCGGCCGTCGGGCGAGGGATAGATCGACCAGTCGGCAAGGTCGTGGCGGTCCGTAACCTGAACGAGTTCGCCCCACGCACGGTTTTCATAGAAGATCTGCGGCGCGCCGGTGCGGTACGAGACGAAAATCAGCCGCTTGCCCGCCTGGTCATAGGCTGGAACGAAGAAAAACGGATGGTGATGGATGCTCGGATGATCCGTCACCTGGCGCACCCTGCGCCGCGATCTCGCATCCGTGACGCTGCGCGCTTCCGAACGGTAGCGATTGCCTTTCACGGCGACCCGCCCGCCGATTTCGTCGTCTGCGCCGCTCCGCCGGGGGTCAGCGACTCGAAGCTCGCTGCCGGGAAGCGCCAATTCAGCGCAAGAAAGGCGACACCGGCACCGTTGCCGATCCACCATGCCGCCGCGCCGGTCGGGGCGACGATCGCGACCAGCCCGCAGAGCATGAGAAAAATCCGGTCGGGCCAGAACAGGTTGCGACGGAAAAATCCGGTCAAACCGACCGCCCATAAACCGGTCGGCACGATGAGGCCGACCGAGGCGACGACAACGCCCAGCAACGGCCCCTGAAACAGCAGCGCCGGATCGGCGACGAAGGCGAACGGAATGAGGAAGGCGACAAAACTCATCTGGAACGCTATCCAGCCCGTCGTCCACGGACTGGTGCGTGCCAGCCCCGCCGCCGCATAAGCGGCCAGCGCGACCGGCGGCGTCACCATCGATAGCACGCAGTAATACATGACGAAAAAATGCGCGGCCAGCTGCGGCACGCCGAGCTTCATCAGCGCCGGCGCGTAAAGCACCGCACCGATGATATAGGCGGCCACCGTCGGCAGCCCCATGCCCATGATGATGCAGCCGACGACGATCAGCAACAGCGAGCCGGCCAGCGTGCCGCCGCCGACTGAAATCAGGCCGGAAGAAAACTTCAAGGCGAGATTCGATTGAATGGCAATGGCGATGATGATTCCGATGGCGCCGATCGGCACCGCGATCTCCGCCGCCTGCCTGCCGGTATCGCGGATCATGTGCAGCAGGCGCATCGGACCAAACCAGTCCGAGCGGCGCATGAAGGCGACGGGAAAGCACGACAGCGTCGCATACATCGCCGCGGTTTGCGCCGAGTAGTCGTCGATCATGCACCCGATCAGAATAATCGGCGGCAGCAGCAGATGCAGCCGCGGCAGCAGTGGGCCAACCCCGCTGATCGCCGATCCCGGCAATGTGCCGGTGCCGGACTTGCGCGCATTGAGGTCGACCAGCATGTACAACGCCACGTAATAGGCGAGCGCCGGGATTACGCCGGCAAGCGCAATCTTCGAATAGGGAACGCCGAGCAGTTCCGCCATCACGAAGGCCGCCACGCCCATCACCGGCGGCATCAACTGTCCGCCGGTGGAAGCGATCGCCTCGGTCGCCGCCGCCCGTTCCGGCGAGACGCCTGATTGAGTCATCAGTGGAATGGTGAACACGCCGACGGCGGCGACATTGGCGACCGCGCTGCCGGTGATCGTGCCCATCAAGCTGGAACCGACGACGGCGACCTTCTGGCTGCCGCCGGTCGCCTGTCCGACCAGGCGGATGGCCAGATCGATGAACAACCGGCCGCCGCCGATGGCGGCATAGACCACGCCGAAGGCGATGAAATAAAACACAAAGGTGACCGAGGTCTCGGTGGTGACGCCGAAAATGCCGCTGGTTGTGAGCGTGAGAATCTCGACATATTCCTCCAGGCCGAACCCACGGAATCCACCGAATGGCAGCAGGAAGGCGAATTCGCCATAGGCGAGAAACGCCAGAATTACCCAGACCAAAATCCATCCGGTGGTACGCCGCACCGCTTCGAGCAACAGTACGACCAAGATGATGCCGAAAATCGTGTCGCTGGCGAAAACCGGCGAGACGTTCTCGATGCGATCGCCGATGCGGGTCAATGACAGCCAGTAATAGACCGCGAAGCCGACGACGGCCGCGACCATGACCCCATCGATGGCGTGACCGAGCCAGCGCGGAATTTTTCCGCCTTGCAACGGGTTCCACAGGAATACCAGCAGCAGCGCGAGAATGAGATGGGTCGGCCGCGCGACCAGAGGCGGTTGCGGGTGGATGAGAATCCAATATTGGAACCCGACCAGTGTGAGACCGGCCCACAGCCGCACGTCACGAAAAATCCGCAGATCGAATGACATGGCGCGCGACTTTGAACCGATGGGAAATGAAGGGCGAGCGGCGAGAATCGCCGCTCGCGCTGATGCTACATCAGGCCTTTTTCCTTGTAATATTTGATCGCGCCCGGATGCAGCGGGATGCCGACGTTTTCCGGCTTCGCCGCCGCTTTCGGATCGAAAGCGCCGAACGCGGGATACGCCCTGACCAGATCGGCGCGCTTTTCGATGAAGGTTTTGACGACGGCATAGGCGACGTCATCCGGCAGATCGTCTCGCGCGATCAGCTCGGTGCCAAAATCGGCGCCCCAGGTGGGGCCGTTTTGCCCCTTGAACCATTGCGGGAACTGCGCCGGCTTGACGCCATTCTGCGCCAGCTTGGCGCGCGCCTTTTCCGACAGATCGATGAAGCGCACATTGCCGGTGAGCGAGATTTCCGTAATCATCGGATGGCCCTTGAGCACGGTGTCGAGCAGGATGTCGGCACGGCCTTCGCGGATCACGTCAGGAATCTGCGCGGGGTCCACCTGAATGATCTCACCGCCATTGGCCTTGATCTTGGCACGATCGAGGCCATAGGCGGCAAGGATCATGTCCACCGTCGGCGGCACGTTCGAGCCTTGCGGCTTCATCACGATGCGCAGCGGTTTGCCGGAATTGAATATCTTGTCCATAGTGTCGAGGCCGGTGGCCTTGATGAAGTCGTTGCGCACCATCATCGACATGTAGACGGGGTTAAGACCGCCAACCAGCGCGCGAATGTGCGTCGCTTTTTTGCCGGCGTAGAGCTCCAGCCCATTCGCCGCCCATACCGAGGTCGCTACATTGGACAATGCGATTTCAGCCTTGCCCTGCTCCACTACCATCGGATTGGCGACGCCGCCGCCGCGCGCGATAACTTCGATGTCGCGACCGCCCAACGCCGGTTTGAACACCTGCTCCATCGCCGCCGCAGCGACGTACCAACCCGAGCCGACCGGCATCGAGCCAATGCGCAACGGCTCCATCGCAAACACGGCTCCGGCCACCGCCAAAGACGCGGCGGCGGTGGCGAGGCCCGCGAAAATCTTCAGTCGCGAAATCTTCAGGCGCGAAATCTTCAGTCGCATTGTGTCCTCCCGTTCATTTGGCTTCTTTGCTTGTTGAATCCGCGTGCGATCTGTATCTTCATGCGATCGCCGAGATCGTTCCGCTCGCCTGGATTGCGCGAGCGATATCCTTGACCGCGCGGCGCATTGGCTCCAGCGCGCGGCTGCGGAATTCCTTGCTGCTCATGCGCACCGCGGGCGCGGCGACGCTGACCGCGGCGACCGGATACTTGTCGACGTCGAGCACCGGGGCCGCCAGAATCCGCAACCCGCTGCCGAAAAAGGAATCACGCAGGGCATAGCCGTGCGTGCGCACGTCGGCGAGGTCGCGTTTAATTTCATCCTTGGTCATCGGCTTGCTGGGAAAATTTCCCGACCGCGGCTGAGACGCCAGTAGGCGGGACAATTCGGCCTGCGGCAGATAGGCGAGGATGGCTTGGCCGATGGCGCTGCAGTGGGCGGGGATGGTCGTGCCGATGCGGATGTCGACGCCGATGCGGGTCAGCCCGGCGCGCACCCGATCAATGTACAGCACGTCAGCGCCATCGAGCACGCCAAGGCTCGCCGCTTCGTTCAATTCACCGACCATGGAGCGCAGGATGGGCCGCGCGGTCTCGCGCAGATCGGCGCCGCCGATCGCATGCAAACCAAGATCGGTCACTTTGAGGGTAAGGCGGAACCGCCGGCTGTCAGGCACGCGGCTGACATAACCGAGCATCACAAGGGTATTGAGCATGCGGAAGACGGTGCCGGGGTCGAGTCTGGCGAGCACGCCGATTTCGCTCAGCGTCATTTCCGTTCGTTCAGCCGAAAACGCCTCAAGCACGCGCAGGCCTTTCGCCAGCGAGTTGACGAGATTGCGCGAATCCTCGTCCACGCCAGGTCCGACGCGCCTGACCGGCTTCGCCGGCGCCGCGGCGCGCCTGGCTGCGCCGTTACCGGAGACCGTGCGTTTATTGGGGCGCATTCCTGCTTTGCTGTTTTTTCGGATAGCGAAGTTTCTTTGTAAATTAAACGACAGCACGCGGACCGCGTCAATGCGGGCGATGCAGTTTCATGACGCGATGTTTCTGCACTCGGGCACGCGGCAAGGCTAAAACGGCGAGGACGAAGCAGAACAGCCCGAACATCGCTTACAAAGCTTAGGCGACTCTTCCCGCCGATCAATGCGGGCAAATTTTTCGGTACACACAACTATGCCTAGTCGCGGCCAATGGCTTCTACCCGTCGACGAAGAAAGTCCGAGACCAATGCCGAGAACTTATCTGGCGCCTGGTATGGCGCGAAATGCGCCGCCTCGGCCATTTCCACGAATTCAGAATCTTTGAGCCTGGTGTGTACGCCGCGCGAAAGCACAGGCGGCAAAAGGATGTCGTGCGCCCCGGCGACGACCAGCGTCGGACAAGTCAAAGTCGACAAGGCTTGCGCGTTATCGGTGCCGACCATCCCCAAGGCGAGCGCGGCATAGCCGCGCGGATCGTTTTTTCCGAACCGCTCCAAGTAGCGCCAATAGCGTTCGTCCTGGGACAGGCCCGCAAAGGCCATATCGACAACTGTCGGCAACAGTGCCTGGATTCCTTTTTCTGCCACCAGTTTGAGCCGAGATTCGTGCCGCTGCCGCGATTCTTCGCCCAGCCGATCAGTCGTATTCGATAGCACGAGCGCTGCCGCGGAACCGCTATCCATTGCTGCATAAGCCGTCGCAATCACCGAGCCCATAGCGCACCCGATGGGCACCACTTTGGTCAAGCCGAGCGTTTCGCGGAGCGCGATGAGGTCGCGCACATGCACATTCACGTTTTGGGGCTGCTGGGGAATCGGCGATTGGCCGGCGCCGCGCAGATCGGGCGCTACAACAAAGAACCGCTTCGACCAGACAGCCGCGCACTCGTCCCAGAACTCGTGACTTGAGCCAAGGGGATGCACGAGCAAAAGCGCTGGCGCGTCCGCCGGCCCACTCTTAACGTAGAAAAGTTCGGCGGCCATTGCCCGACTGCAGCGCCTTAGAGCCGCGATTGCAGCCAGTCGCCGATATAGTCGATTCCGACCTGCCGGTTGTCGACCTGCACGTGATGGTCGCCTCCTTCTTCTGCGGCAAAAATCTTTAGCGTTTTGTCGCTCGAGCCAACGTTGTCGTAAAGCTGTTGCGCGATTGACGGCGGCGTCAACAGATCGCTTCCGCCGTGGGCGATCAGGATCGGGCACTCGACTTTGTCAGCGACGCCCGCGAGCGTGAATTTTTTCATCTTCTCCATCGCCGTCTCCATATCAGGTACGCCGAGCACCCACGGCAACTGGAAATGCGACGTCGCCGAGCCGGCCGGGTTCGATTTGATCTTTTCCCATCGCTCGAGCCATGCGGCGTGGTAATCATAGTGGCCGCCCCAAGCGACGAGCGCCTTGTAGCGCTTCTCGAATGCCGCTGCGCGCGGCGCGTAATATCCCCCGGCGCTATAGGCCATCAGGGCAACGCGATCCTTGGCGACGTCGTTGCGAGATGCGACATAGTCATAGGCTGCTCGCGCCGGCACTTCGTAGTCGTAGCGCGATGGCAGATTGCGCAGGCGCAGGGCCTCGCCCTGCCCGGGGCCATCGATAGCCAGCGTATGAAAGCCGCGGAAGGCAAGCTCCATGCCAGCAAATATCACACTCATTTCCTTGCAATTGTCGAGACCGTCGAACAGAACCACGGTTGGCGCCGGCCCGTTGGCCACCGGCGATTTCATGAAGTAGGCCGGCAGCGCCGTGTCTTCGTAGGGCACATCGACGAACTCGACGTTCGCGTAGCGTCGTCTCAAGCCCTCATGAAAGCAGCGCAGGCTCTTTTTGTAGATATCGATCTTTTGGTCGCCGGGAGGCACCATGCGCTCGCCGGTATAGTAATAGTTACCGGCGCGCAGATAATAATTGCCGGCAGTCGCGTCGCGCTTTTCCCTCGCCGCGACGTCGGCGGTTTTTTCAATGCGCTCGCCCATAGCGCACCACTCTTCCCACCAAGCTTGCGGCTCGTCGATGCGGGCGTGCAGTCGTTGCACGATCTGATCGATCTCGCCCATGGCAACAACGCCCCAAGGCGCCATGCCTTTGCACACCAAGGTCGCATTCGACCATTGATAGTTATCTGGGAAACTGTGGATCCAGTTGCCCAAGTAGGGTGTTGGCTTTGCCATCATATCAGGCCGCGCTCGCTGTATCGCGCACTCGGTGCAGGAGCGCGCGGAATTCCTGATCAGTCAGCGCACGCTTACGCCACTGCATCTCGTCGGTCAGCGCTTCGAGCATTGGAGCGATCTTGTTGTCGGGAATGATCTCTCCGAGCGCCTCCGCGTGCAGCCGCAAGCCGAATGGACCGGCCCACTCGCTGAAGCCGACACGGCTCTTGTTGCCGACCATTTCCGGCTTCATGGGCACGAACATGAAGGGATACTCGGAATACTGGTGATGCTTGTCGTGCATCACAACGAAGGCGTCGTCGCCGACCAGTGGCGCGACCTTGGACAGCGGATGTTTCATAATGTCGGCGATCATCACCGAGGCCGGACGCAGATTCTCGAGGTTGATGCCGGTGTTGAAGCCATAGAGCATTTCGAGGTGGTAGACTGTTTCAGCCAGCGGCACGTGGCCGGTACCCTCACCGTAGCCATTAACGCCGACGGTGATGAGCTCACAGCCGCCCTCAACCGAGGCCAGCGCCGTCGCCACCGCCATGCCAGCATGGTTATGGGCGTGGATGCCGAGCGCGGCTTTCGCGGGCGTTACCTTGCGGACCGCTTTGAATATTTCCTTGTAGAGAATCGGCAAACCGATGCCGCCGCCAAAGTCGTCGAGGATGATGGTGTCAGCGCCGGCTTCGCCCACGATTTTCGAGAATCCCTTGAGAAACTCCAAATCGGCGCGCAGGAAGTCTTGAAAGTTGACGTTAACCTCAGGGATGCCTTTGTCGCGAGCGTAGCGGATGGCGGTCAACGTCGTTTCGATTTCCTGCTTGCGCAGATCGTCCTTTGACATATCACCACCGCCGCGATGCTCCGCGCAGGCGCGCAGGAATGTGTCGGATGAGGCGATGCACAGCACGGCGCCGAAACCGCTATCGGCAATGATGTCGAGCGTGCCGAGCAACTGCTTCACGTTGAAGTCCGGCGAGTTCTGGTGCGCGCTGGTCATCGCCTCTGTACGCACCTTGCGGCCGCAGGAGTCGAGAAACTTGCGTACGGCCTTCATGAAGGCACGGTCGCGCGGCTTGTAGCCGCCCATTTGAACCATGGGGATGTTCAGATCGTGGACAAGAATCTCCGCAATCTTCACGCATTCGTCGGTGGTGAGGATTGTGCCCTCAAACTGACGGCCTTCGCGCAGCGTGATATCATTGAGCACGATGCGCGCCGGTAAATCCATTTGCTTGCGCAATTCTGGCGAGAAATTCAGCGGCGTCGCGCCCGTCAGCTTATCGATGGCATCTTGTCCGCGAAGGCTGGACATCGTTTGCACCTCCCGAAACCCAAACACGTTATTTTTGCCGGCAACGATTTTTATCTACTACCATATCGGAATCGGTGCGACCATGTTGTAATAGATGATCAGGCATGCCGGTAACGTCGCTGCCGGCAAACGAAAAGGTCTGCGACAGAAGAAACAAGCACTGCACCGTTAGGGAGGAGATTCATGCACTCAATTACACGACGATTGCTGCTCACAGCGTTCGCGATTTGCGCGTGCGCTGGCTCCGTGGCCGCGCAGACCTATCCCTCGCGACCAATTCACGTCGTCGTGCCGTTCGCGCCCGGTGGATCGACTGACGCGGTGGTGCGTATCCTCGGCGCACAACTCGAGAAGGAACTTGGCACGACGGTCGTCGTTGACAATCGCCCAGGCGGTGCCGCGACCATCGGCATGAACGCAGTGGCGCAGGCCGCCCCCGACGGCTACACGCTCGGCGCCGCCAATATTTCTCTCGGTGCAAATCCGTCGCTGCTGAAATCCGTGCCTTACGACGTACGCAAGGACTTCGCGCCGGTCGCGTTGGTGGCGCGCGTGCCCCTCGTGCTGGCGGTGCATCCCTCGGTGCCGGCGAAATCGGTGAAGGAATTCATCGCGCTTGCAAAATCGAAGCCCGGCAGCATGACCTATGGCACGGCAGGCCATGGCAGCGGCAGCGACCTGAGCATGGCGCTTTTCGTATATCTCACCGGCCTCAAGATGGTGAACGTGCCATTCAACGGCGGCGCTCCGCAGGTGGCCGCTGCGGTCGCCGGTCAAATCAACGCTCTATTCGCCACCATCCCGTCGGGGCTTGGGTTCTTCAAGTCGGACAGGCTGCGGCCGCTCGGCATCAGCACCTTAAAACGCGACCCCAGCCTGCCAGATGTTTCGACCATCGCGGAAGCGGGCGTGCCGAATTACGAAATGGGCGACTGGATCGGCATCGTCGCTCCGGCAAAGACGCCGCGGCCGATCGTCGACAAGCTCAACGCAGCGATCAACAAAGCGCTAGCCGTCGCCGACGTGCGCGCAAAAATCGAAAAAATCGGCACGCAGGCCGCGGGCGGAACGCCCGCAGAATTCGCTACATTCATTTCGGGCGAACTGACTAAATGGAACAACGTGGTCAACGCCATGGGTCTGAAGGTCAAATAAGAACGGCGGCGCCACTGCATCGAGGCCTGGAATGAAGACCATCGACCTGCACTCGCATGTCGTGCCGCGCAGCCTTATCGACGCCATGCTCAAGATGCCCGACCGCTTCGACGCCAAGGGACGTTCGGGCAATGGCGTCAAGACCGTCGAGCGCGACGGCGCCCCCTATTTCGAAAACAATGGCCGGTTAAGTCGCATCGACACCGAGCTTTATGACGTGGATGCCAAACTCGAAGCGATGGACCGCATGCGCGTCGATGTTTCGGCACTCTCGGTCGCGCCGCCCACTTATTTCTACTACCTGCCAGCGGAAGCCGGGCTCCATGCATCAAAACTCAGCAATGATGGCATTGCTCAGATGGTTGCGAAAAAGCCGGATCGCCTGCGCGGGATGGCGACGCTGCCTATGCAGGACGCCGACGCCGCCATCACCGAGCTCGAGCGTGTGGTGAAAGAATACGGCTTTAAGGCGGTGGAATTGGGCACCTCCATCGAAGGCGAGCAACTCGCGCATCCTAAATTTCGCATGGTGTTGAAAACGATCGAGCAGCTCGGTTGTTTCATCTTCGCGCACCCATATACCTGCACCGCCAAGGGCGGCATGGAAGGCTACGAGCTTTTCAATACGATCGGTTTCCCGCTCGACGAAGTGATCATGGCGGCGCACTTGATGTTCAGTGGGGCGCTCGATGAGCTAAAACAGCTCCGCATCTTGGTCGCGCACGGCGGCGGCTATATTCCGTATCAAATCGGGCGGCTCGATTGCGCCCATCGCAGTCGCGCCTCTGCGCGTATCAATACACAAACGTCGCCGCGAGAACTGCTGCAGCGCTTCTATTTCGACGCCTTGACGCACGACCCGCATTCGCTGCGGCTGTTGATCGATCTCGTTGGCGCCGGGCATATCGCCGTCGGCACTGATAACCCGTTTGATATGGGCTACCGAGATCCACTCGGCGAATTAGAGAAAGTTGCAAACCTGACGACGCGGGAAAAGGAATGCGTGTGCTTTAGGACCGCGTTATCGCTGCTTGGCGAAGACAACGCGATAAACGCTGAAACAGAATAGATTCCTGTTCATCAATTCTTCCGCCAATACGAAGCGATATCATGTCGGCTCGGAAAAATTAGTGAGTTACGACCCTAGAACACAGAGAATTATTTCAGAGGAACAGGGAATTTTGGCGCAGAAACGGGGAATTAGGCCTGCGGAATCTGAAATCGTCGCCGGATGAGGTTTTCGGTACACACAGGCAAACTAGGCAATCATTCGGCGGTAGTTGCGGTCGGCAGCACGTAACCCTTGAATCGTTCCCGCAAACTAATCTTCTGGATCTTGCCGGTGGCGTTGTGCGGAATTTCGTCGACGAAGGCCACGTCATCCGGCATCCACCATTTGGCGACCTTACCCTTCATGAAGCCGAGGATGTCCTCCTTGCTGGCGCTCTCGCCCTTCTTGAGCACGATCACCAATAGCGGGCGCTCGTCCCACTTCGGATGCGTGACGCCGATCACCGCGGCTTCTGCCACTTTGGGGTGCCCGACCGCCAGGTTCTCCAGATCGATGGAGGATATCCATTCGCCGCCGGACCTGATTACGTCCTTGGCGCGGTCGGTAATCTGCATATAGCCGTAGCGGTCCATCGTCGCTACGTCCATGGTATCGAAGAAGCCATCCTCGTCGAGGATGTTGCCGCCTTCACCCTTAAAATAGCTGCGTGCCACCGCCAGCCCGCGTACCTTCAGATGGCCAAAGGTCTTGCCATCCCAAGGCAATCTATTGCCGGCATCGTCAGTGATTTTCATCTCGACGCCGAACGGCGGATGACCTTGTTTCATCTGTACGTCGAGCCTCGCCTCGCCGGTAAGCGCGGCATATTCCGGCTTCATAGTACAGAGCGAGCGCTGCACCTCAGTCATTCCCCAGGAATGTACTACCTCGACATTGTAGACGTCTTGGAAGGTCTTGATGACGGAGCGCGGGCAAGCGGAACCACCGATCAACACTCGCTTGAGATGGGGAAGCTTGCCGCCGGTCCTTTCCAGATAATCCAGCAACTTCAGCCATACCGTCGGCACCGCGGTGGTGAAGCTGACCTTGAAGGTGTCGAGCAGCTCGTAGATTGAGGCGCCGTCCATCTTGGCGCCCGGCATCACCATGGTGGCGCCGACCATCGGCGTGGCGAAGGGGAAGCCTGTCCTTTCCGAAAATTATATCCGGACATATTGGTGGTGCAGCCCGCCCAATATGGAATGGGAGACGATGCTGCCAGATCGCTGGGCTGTCCGACGTAACGGCGCATTTTTAGCCAGCGCCAGGTGCGTGCGCACCTGATTGTAATAGGCTGCATAGGACGCAAGGATGTGCCACAGGTGCCGTTCACCAAAGATCAACATCCGATCCAGACACTCGCGCCGTAGCGTGCCGATCAGGCGCTCCACATAGCAGTTTTGCCACGGCGATCCTGGCGGAATCGGCCGGTCACGAATGCCCATGGCCCGGAGCCGGCGCGTGAAGACCTGTCCATACGCACCGTCATTATCTCGCACCACGTACGCCGGCGCTAATGCCCAAGGAAAGGCCTCGGTAATCTGCCGAGCCAGCCACTCAGCCGTCGGATGCCGTGTCACCTCGAACCACAACAGCTGTCGCCGTCCATGGCCCAGAACCAGGAACGCAAACAAGAGATCAAAAGTCACCGTCGGGACCACACACATATCGATAGCGGCGATCGCCTCCGCATGGTTTTGAAGGAATGTCTTCCAGCTTTGCGAAGGTGGCGCCCTACCGCGCACCAGGTATTTCGATACGGTCGATTGAGCCACGTCAAACCCGAGCATCAGGAGCTCGCCGTGGATCCGGGACGCGCCCCACAGCGGATTTTCCCTGCTCATGCGTCGTATCAGGTCACGCAGGCCGTGATCGATCCTCGGCCGACCTACCGTATTTCGGGACTTCCAACGCCAGAAAGCTTTGAACCCGGCGCGATGCCAACGCAGGATAGCCTCCGGCTTCACCACTTGCGACAAATTGAGCAGCCCGGGACAAAACCTAGTCATCCAGACCAGCAGAGCCCGGTCGACGCCGCGTAATCGAGGCCTGGGCGGTACCCGCCGCAAGGCAACATTGAGTTGATGGCGCAGAAAGAGATTCTCGGCCTGAAGCCGGCGCCGCGACTTGAATATGTCGCCGACAAACATTCCGAGCGCGTGCAGGATCGTAAGCATCAACCCGAATGATGCAACGATTCTGCCTTATGATGCGAATCTAGACTGGATATAATTTTCGGAAAGGACAGCCATGGCGCCGATTCCGAAGAGAAGCACGAGCCCGCGAGCGATATCGACACTGCAGTGGTGGATAGCCACTCTACTTTCCACAAGCCGGTGCCTCGCAACCTCCAACAGCGTCGGGTCAATGTCGATTGCCGAAACGTGCTGGGCGACTTTTGCCATTTGAAGGGTGAACCAACCGTCGCCAGAGCATAAGTCGATAGCGTCCATGCCAGAGCGCAGGCCAACGGCAGTAAGCACACCCGCAGGGTCAGGCCAAAGCGCTTCCCACCATCCGGCGGTCGGCATCTCGGTGCCTTGGAAAAAACCCGGCGGATGCTCAGTCACAGCAACTTCGGCGATTAGCTTGGTGTGTTCCATGTTTATTGACAAGGAACGCGAGGCGTCCCTCAGTATTAAGGTCTGGGGCACGTGAGGAGGTCACCATGTCGGTCAAGTTCATTTTGCTGCCACTGTTCGTCGAAGTCGCACTCACTTTCATCCTTTGGTTCTGGATGGCCTACTACCGCGTCACATTGGTCCGATGCGGCGACGTGCAGCCACGCGATGTGGATTTGCGCCAGCCCAACTGGCCGCCACACGTGCTTCAAATCCATAACGCCGCGCACAATCAGATTGAAACGCCACTGCTATTTTATGCATTGACGGTCCTCGCGATCATCACTCGTCAAGCGGATATGGCCTTTGTGGTGCTGGCTTGCATTTACGTCGTCTTCCGACTGCTGCACGCTTACGTTCACGTTACCAGCAACCGCGTCGCAGTGCGCGGCCCGCTTTTCGGCGTGTCGCTGCTGGTTCTTTTCATAATGTGGGTTGTTTTTGCTGTGCACATCATTGTCAACCTATCATGACGCCTGCTGCGCGGCTGCTCCAACGCGTTCGATAATGCTTCGGTCAGGTATTTCCGCTAATGGGATGGTCCGGCCGTGCTCCTGCCCCGCCAGCAAGTCATGCTGGCAAGGGGCACCAAAGACAAGGAGCACGCCATGTCTTAGAAGCTCAATACCGCAATCGCCGTAATCGGCATCGATATCGGCAAGAACTCGTTCCATGTTGTAGGCCACGATGAGCGCGGTGCGATCGTG
>JBOHII010000289.1:0-4420 GCA_050725955.1 Pseudolabrys sp.
GTCTATGACGGCGTGCTCGATCTGGCGCTATGAGCATCAACCGATGAGCCGCAAACGCGTCGCCGTTCTGATTTCGGGCCGCGGCTCCAACATGGCGGCGCTGACCGAGGCCGCCAAGGACAAAACATTTCCGGCCGAGATCGTGCTGGTGCTGTCGAACCGGGCGGACGCCGGCGGCCTGGCCGATGCGGCGAAGGCCGGGATTCCTACGGCCGTGGTCGAGCATCGCTCTTATCCAGACCGCGCGGCGTTCGATGCCGAGATCGACCGCCGCTTGCGCGCTGCCGACGTCGGGCTCGTCTGCCTCGCCGGCTTCATGCGGCTGCTCACCCCCGGCTTCGTCGGGCGATGGCGGAACCGGATGCTCAATATGCATCCCGCGTTGCTGCCGGCGTTCAAGGGGCTCGACACGCACAAACGCGCGCTCGCGGCGGGCACGAAAATTCACGGCGCCACGGTGCATTTTGTGATGGCGGAAATGGATTCCGGGCCGATCGTGGCGCAAGGCGCCGTTGCAGTGCATGATGGCGATACGGAAGCGGCTCTATCTTCGCGCGTACTCAAGATCGAGCACAAAATCTATCCGTTGGCTCTCAAATTATTGGCCGAAGGCCGAATTCGCGTCGAAAACGGGCGTTGCCTGATCGACGGCGTGCAGGTGCCCGACACCGCCCCGCTCGTTCCATCGGTTTAGAATCATCCAAAACAAAAATGTGAGTGCTCGCCCCCCGGCGGTGTTAGTACTGTTGCACGCCGCCGATGAGAGCGGTCATTGCAAATGGGGAGCAACGCCATGCCGGGTTTGACGACCAGAGAGCCGAAACTGATTTTTCCGGGCCTTTCCGGATTCTACGCCAAGGTTTCCGATCTCTGGTATCTGATGATCCGCATCACGGTCGCCGGTTGCCTTCTCAGCCACGGCTGGCCAAAGCTCATGAGCGGCGCCGCCGCCATTGCGCCAGGCCTCGCCAAGTCCGGCTTCGTGCCCGGCATCTTCTTCGCCTATGCAGCGATTATCCTGGAAACCCTCGGTGCCGTTTGCGTCGGCGCCGGACTATTCACGCGATTTTTCGCTGCGGGAATTGCGATCGAAATGGCGCTCATCACTTTCGTCGTGCAACTGCCGCGTGGATTCGCCCGCATGGAGCTTGCACTCATTTTCGGGATCGTTTTCTTTGCCATCGCGCTACGCGGCGGCGGGCCCTACTCGCTCGACCGGGTGATCGGTAAGGAGCTCTGACTTGCCGGAGCGGCGGCGGGACGATGGCTCACAAAATGCTGCAGGTGCTCACTGATCGAAGGCGACGCACCCTTCCGACCGCTCATGTGGCAGGCTAAAGTTGAGAAAATAAATCAAACCGGGGGAAACCAATGTCCAACTCTTCGCATCGGCTGTTGTCTTGTACCGACGGCATCGCCACGGGCATGAGCGATATATTGTTGCTGGTCGGCCGCGTGTTGATCGCGACAGTATTCCTGATGACGGTGACAACCGGCGGACCGAATGCCGCCTATCTCAAGTCAATCAACTTTATCGCTCCCGACTTTATGAGCTTGTTCGCGCATGTCGTCGAATGGATCATAATCGTCACGCTGATCCTCGGGGTGGCGACGCGCTACGGCGCTCTGCTCGCGTTCGCTTTCGTGGTGATCGCCTTAGTGACCGCGCATTTGTATTGGCAATTTCCGGCGGCGGCGCAAACCCTGCAATACATATTCCTCAGCAAGGACCTCGCCATCGCCGGCGGCGCACTCGCGCTATTCGTGACCGGCGGCGGCCGTATTAGTGTCGACAACATGCTTGCCGGCAAAGGCTGACGCCATTCACGGCGCGCGGCGTATCCACACTTTGTTGTCGTGGAACGCGGCGCCGCCGTAGGGCGCGATCGAATCCGCGCCAGTGAGCGAGTTGATGCCGCAGCCGTCGGCATAGGCCGAATTCGGCCAGATCGATTCCGCGATCAGCACGCCGCGCCGCACGCCGTCGAACAGACTGGCGTGCAGGCGCACCTCGCCGCGCAGATTGCCGAGCACTACCTCGTCGCCCTCGCCGATCCCGAGCGGTTTGGCGTCGTCGGGATGGATCAGCACGGTGGGGCGCTTTTCTTGTGCCAGCGAGGTCGCCGTCTCGTTGAAAGTCGAGTTCAAAAATCCGCGCGCCGGCGAGGTGGCGAGGCGGAACGGATGCTCGTTGTCCGCCGCTTCGATCGACGCCCAATGGTCGGGCAGCGGCGGCATGTCGGCGACCGGCCCGCCGTGATAGGCGCTGCGGAACGGCACATTTTTCCAATCCGGCTTGAAGCGGAATTTCCCGTCGGCCCAGGGGAAGCCGTCGAGGAAATGCGATTGGCGGAACGGCGGCTGGCAGTCGAGCCAGCGATTGGCCTCGAGTTCGGCAAGCGTGCCGCGTTTCGACACGCGCAGCATCTGGTCGATCAATTCGCGCGGGCTCATGGCAAAACCGCGGTGCTCGGCGCCCAGACGCTTGGCGAGGCCTGAGATCACCTCGTGATTGTTGCGGCATTCGCCCGGCGGCTCGACCAGCTTGGGCCCAAGGATGAGATATTGGTGGCCGCCGCCACGATAGACGTCGTCGTGCTCGAGGAAGGTCGTCGCCGGAAGCACCACATCGGCCATCAATGCGGTTTCGGTCATGAACTGCTCGTGCACGCAGACGAACAGATCCTCGCGCGCGAAGCCCTGCTTGACCTTGTTCTGGTCGGGGCAGACCGAAAGCGGATTGGTATTCTGCACGATCATCGCCGTCACCGGCGGCCCGTGCCGCAACGCCTCGGCGTCGCCGGTCAGGATCGCGCCAATGCGCGACTGGTCGAGCACGCGCACGTCCCGATCCCAGACGTCGAGCCCTTCGACGATCGACTTGTCGAGCTTGTAGATGTCGGCGTTGATGTGGAAAGCGCCGCCGCCCTCCAACTGCCAGGCGCCGGTCACCGCCGGAATGCAGCTTGCCGCATGCATATTGGCGGCGCCGTTGCGCGAGCGCGAGAAGCCATAGCCGAGCCGGAAGAAAGCTCGCTTGCGTTCGCCGATCAGGTGAGCGAATTCCTCGATTGTGCCGACCGGCGTGCCGGTGATCGTCGATGCCCAGGCCGGATCGCGCGTGCGCAGATGCGCTTCCAACTCGCGCGGCGCGTCGGTGTATTTGTTCAGGTAATCCCAATCCGCATGGCGATCGCGGAACAGGCAATGCATTACCGCGCAGGCGAGCGCGCCGTCGGTGCCGGGCTTGACCAGCACCGGCAAGTCGGCCTGCTCCATGGTGACGTTCATATAGATGTCGCCCGCGGCAATCTTGGCGCCGCGCTCTTTGCGCGCGCGCACCGCATGCGTCATCACGTTGACCTGGGTGTTCACCGCATTGGTGCCCCAGATCACGACGAGGTCGGACTTTGCCATCTCGCGCGGATCGGGGCCGGCGATCCGACCAGTGCCGGCGGCGAAACCGCTATAGGCGGAGCTGACGCAGATGGTGGAATGAAAGCCGGAATATTTTTTGGCATGGCGGAGGCGATTGATGCCGTCGCGCATCACCAGCCCCATCGTCCCGGCATAGTAATACGGCCAGACCGCCTGTGAGCCATTGCGCTCTTCCGCGCGCAAAAACTTCTCGGCGACGAGGTCGAGCGCGGCATCCCAGGATATGGAAGAAAACTCGCCTGAGCCCTTGGGCCCTTTGCGGATCAGCGGTGCCGTGAGGCGGCCGGGATGATGCAACCGCTCGGCATAGCGCGCGACCTTGGCGCAGATCACGCCCGCGGTGTAGGCGTTGTCCTCGGCTCCCCGAATGCGGCCGATCGTGCGCGCATCGAGCAACTCCACTTCCAGAGCGCAAGTGGAAGGACAATCGTGCGGGCAGGCAGAGGCACCGATGCGAACCGGCGAGGGTATGGCGCGGACGATTCTGTTCATCGCGCCTCCCGCGACAGCGCTAGCGATAAATCTCTCTATACCAGACCGCCGTGGCGTACGCGAACGGCACCAATTGCAAGCAGGCTATCACACCGGCGCCAGCGCTAAGACAGGAAATGCCCGCGTAGCATCTATTCCAGACGAAAACCCTTGGCGCGCACGAACTCTCCGAACTTTTCGCGCAAGGGTTCGGCATATTGCCGCGCCTTGTCCTCCGACCAGCCGTAAAAGCCGGCATCATCCCAACGCTCTGGCGCGCGCCGACGCGCATAGGGCCGCCTGGCTTCGCGGCGGCGATCGTAGGCGTCGATGCTCGCTGCCATGTCTGGAGACCCGTACCGATCCTCGTGCAGCGTGAGGTCAAGGCCGAGTCGGGGCGTGATGTGGCCCGCCTCTGCCGGCCAACCTGCGCACAGCCCCGCAACGGGGATCACGCGATCGGGCAGATCGAGAAGATTGCTCACCGCACCCGCCTGGTCGCGCACCGCGC
>JBOHII010000290.1:0-3004 GCA_050725955.1 Pseudolabrys sp.
GTAGATGACCTCGAGCCCGATCACCACGGTCGGGTAGATCAGCAGCACGAAATGATCGAGCGCGTGCGCCCAGTTGAGAAACGCTATCGTCCGCCGCAGCGCCGCTTCGTCGGCTTGCGGGTTGTTACCGGAGGTTGCAGCGATCATAAAATCCTCGCTTGGCGTGCAGCGGCCCATGCGCCTGCCATATAACGCTTGGCCTGCATAACCCTTGGCCTGCCGTTTGTCCTATTCGGATTTGCAGATCAGCCTCGACTCCCAGCGCTTAGCCCGCTTTAGTTGAAAAGGTAATCCGGTGGGTACCCGCCGGATAGGTCTGGGGCTTGGGGGCCTCAATGCGTTGCGGGAGGTGCGTAAGCGCGGCGATAGCTGTCGCCGCGGCCTTCGTCGTTTGTTGCGTTTGCCTGTCCGCCGGACCTGCCTGGGCCGGAGACGACGGCACACAATTCCTGTTGTTTTCGGGCACCGACCTGTGGCGCGACGGCCGCTTTGTGTATGGCGGGGCGTTGTGGTCGCCCGGCGGCCTCGACCACGAAGGCTTCACGGCAAAGCTGATCGCGTCGGGCGGGCTTTATCGCTACCGCTCCGGAGCGCTTGGCGATGCGCAGGTTACCGGCACCGAGGAGGAACTCCAGGTGCTGCCGGGCTGGCGATTCAAACGCGACCGGCTGGAGTTCAAGGTTTTTGCCGGGCTCGACATCAAGGACGATGCCACCAGTCCCTACGACCCCTTCAATCACTTGCACGGGATCCATCTGGGTGCCCGCGCCAGCGCCGACCTGTGGTTCGAGCCGACGCCCTCGACCATGATCGCGGCCGATGCGTCGATGTCGTCGATCATCACCAGTTATTCGGCGCGCGCAGCCTTCGGTTGGCGGCTGCATGATTGGTTCTACCTCGGTCCGGAAGCGCAGACCTTCGCCTGCATCGGCTTTACACAAGCGCGTCTTGGCATCCACCTGACCGGATTGAAGACCGGCCGATGGGAATGGTCCGCGGCTGCCGGCTGGTCCACCGACAGCGACCACCGGTCCGGCACGTATCTGCGGTTAGGCGTGTTGACCCGGCGGTAAACTCGGAAGCTTCAACCGGCGTTTCGCGTCCGCACATTTGCGGCCCTCGCTAGAATCATTGTGCGCACGGCATCCAAGATCCGGGCGACGGCGGGGCGCCGATAAGCAAACCGCTCGTCCGCGTCGGGCGGGTTAACCACCATGGTCGCATTGGCTTCGAACAGCAAAACGTCACCGTTTGGGCTGAGGCCGAAGTCGATGCCGCCATAGTCAAGGCCAAGCTTGCGCGCAATCCGCCTCAGTGCTGCGACGGCTTTGCTTCCGATCGCCGCCGGCATATCGGCCAGAAACGCGGCGTCCTCCGACCGGTGGCCGGCATGATCGGCCATGTCGGCGGTGAAATAATGCACTTTCCATTGCCGGGATATGGCGAGGTGCATTGGATAGATTTCGCCGTCGACAGCCATCACGCGGTATTTTCGTGCGTTGCCGTCACGACCGCGCGCGTCGAGATATTCAATCGCCAACAGATCGTCTCCCGGAAGGCCCGCCGCGGCCGCCGGCAGGTCGATCGCGGATTCGACCAAGACAAAATGGTAGCCGGTATGAAAACCCGGCGAGCGCAGCAATAACGGATACTCAAGGCCATGACTGGAAATCGCCGTTGAAGCATCGGGTCCGGCAAGGACTGCGCGGGATATTTCGATTGTCCGCGGGGTCACCACGCCCGGCAAGCCGCGAAGGCGCCGCGCGTTTTCGCTGCGAGTGGTTTCGATCACCGCGCGCGGTTCATTGATGATCGGGGCTGCTGTCCGCCGCGCCAAACCAGCCGCCGCTGCAAGGGCCGGCCCGCAGATGTCGGCATCTCCGATTGCGTTGAATACCAATTGATGCGGCGGCAGCGGCCCAGAAGCGTCAAAATAATCCGCAACGACGACGGAGGTCAGAAATATGCGGTCGTCCAGGAATGAAGCGGTCGGAATATTGCCGCTGCCCGACGACACCAACAACAGGATAGGAATCGGCGGTCTGGTGCCGCGATACGGCAGCACCGAAACGCTATGACCAAGGAAGCCTTTCTTGAAATGCGGTTGAGCGCCATTGCGGTCTCCGGTTCCGGCAAGGACCGCGCCCATCCCTTGATGGGCTTGCGGATTGTCCGGATCGAGTTGCAACGCTGCTTCGTAGCGCGCCCGCGCTTTCGCCAGATCGCCACCGCGAAGCAGCAAGTTGGCCAAATTCACATGCCCCATCGGATTTGCCGGATGTTGCGCGATCGCTTCCGAATAAAGGCGGCATGCAGCGGCAACGAATCCGCGGGCCACTAAACATGTTGCGAACTCGTTGAGCGCACTGAAATTCGTCGGCGACCGCAATAGAATATCGACAAACGCTTGCTGGCACTCGTCAAACCGGTCGAGGGCGTTCAGCAGAACGGCCCGCTCGATTTCAATGTCAATCGAAGCGCCCTTGTTCGCGAGCATGTGCTCAAGCTGCAGGAGCCTCGCTTCCTGCGCGGCGCGCGGCGCCCAGTCGTCGTCATTGCTCATGAAGCCGTAAATGACGCGAGTCGCGCGTTTGCCGCAATAACCGCGAAAAGATTCGAGGTTAGTCGAGCGTGCGGCGGAAGCGGGTCACCGCGATCGTCATCGCAATTAACATCAGCACGAACAACGCCGCGGTGTCGAAGCGCAGGTCGGAGATCGAAGAGCCTTTCAACATGATCGAGCGCACGATGCGCAGATAATGTGTGAGCGGCAGTGCCTGACCGATATATTGCGCCCAAACGGGCATGCCGGCGAACGGGAACATGAAGCCGGACAACAGGATGTTCGGCAAAAAGAACATGAGCGACATCTGCATCGCCTGCAGCTGGTTCTGCGCCACGGTCGAGAAGGTGTAGCCGATCGACAGGTTGGTCGCGATGAACAGCGTGCTCAGGCCGGCCAGGACGAACAGGTTGCCGACGATCGGCACGCCGAACAGCGCGA
>JBOHII010000291.1:0-5638 GCA_050725955.1 Pseudolabrys sp.
CGTAGGTGGTCACGCCCGAACAGGCGAGCGGGGCGACGCGCTCCGGCGGCAGGCTGCCGATGTCGAACAGATAGCGCGGATGCGGCACCATCATAAAGTCGGCATAGCCGCCATTGGTGAATACGCCCAAGCTGCGCATCGCCATGCACAGGTTGTCCTCGTTGCGCAGGCAAGCCGGGCAGGTGCCGCAGCCGATCCAGGGATCGGCCAGCATGCGTTGCCCGACTTTGACCCCCTTGGCCTCGGGGCCGGTGGCGACCACCTCGCCGACATTCTCGTGGCCGAGCGTTACCGGCAGCTTCATGCCGCGGTCCGCGAGACTCATGCGCTTGCCGCCGCCGAGATCGAACCAGCCGTCGGCCAGATGCAGATCGCTGTGGCACACGCCCGCGGCGAGCACCTTCAAGAGCACCTCGGTGCCGGTCGGCCGCGGCGTGGGGGCCTCGTTACACTGAAGCGGCTGACCGCAGACGCAGACCTGAAACATTCGCATTGGCGTTTCTCTCCCGGCCGTTCTCATTGTTCCCGCCGCACGGCTTACGCCGGCTGCGCAGCGAACCATATCCAAGGCGGCCGGTCACGGCGATTCCCGCCGGCCCTTTCGCAACCGCAATATGCCGGAAAACAGGCCGCCATTCCTACCGCTTCTGGCGATGACGATTATCTTTGGCGCAAGCGGGTGACTTGTACCCCGCACTCCGCTATCTCGAACCGCCATGGCATCGCTTGCACTCGAAACCGGCAGCCGTACGGCGTCCGACCATCCGTCCCGGACCTTGGGCGAATTGATCGACAGCCGCGCCGTCGCCGCCGACCTGGAACGGCTCGCCGAGACGCATCGCGGCGGGACCGAATTGCGCGCCGCGCTGGCGCAGCGGATGAAGACCGCACTCAACGAAGGCCGCGCCAAGGCCGAACTGCTGCTGCTCAAGGATCGCCACGGCCGTCGCTGCGCCGAGCGGCTGTGCCGGCTGGAGGACGAGATCATTCGTCTGCTGTTCGACTTCGCGCGCAAGCATCTCTATCCATCGCAGAATCCGTCCGAGGCCGAGCACATGGCGGTGGTCGCCACCGGCGGCTATGGACGCGGACTGCAGGCGCCGGGCTCCGACATCGATCTGTTGTTCCTGCTGCCCTACAAGCAGACCGCCTGGGGCGAGCAGATCGCGGAAACCATCCTCTACTGCCTGTGGGACACCGGGCTGAAGGTCGGCCACGCCACCCGCTCGGTCAACGAATGCATCCGCCAGGCCAAGGCGGACATGACCATCCGCACCGCCATCCTGGAAGCGAGGTTTCTGCTCGGCGACCGCAACCTGTACGATCAACTGGTGACGCGCTTCGACGACGAGGTGGTGCGCAACACCGCGCCGCAATTCGTTGCCGCCAAGCTCGCCGAGCGCGAGGACCGCGTCCGCCGCTCGGGTCAATCGCGCTATCTGGTCGAGCCGAACGTCAAGGACGGCAAGGGCGGCTTGCGCGATCTGCATACTTTGTTCTGGATCGCGAAATACGTCTATCGCGTGCGCGAGCCGGCCGAACTGATCAAGCGCGGCGTGTTCGACAAGCAGGAATACCAGCTGTTCCGCCGCTGCGAGGATTTTCTCTGGTCGGTGCGCTGCCACATGCATTTCATCACCGGCCGCGCCGAAGAGCGATTGTCGTTCGACATCCAGCGCGAAATCGCGGTGCGGCTCTGCTACACCGAGCATCCCGGCCAGCAGGACGTCGAGCGTTTCATGAAGCACTACTTCCTGATCGCCAAGGACGTCGGCGACCTGACCGCCATCCTGAGCGCGGAGCTGGAAGACAGCCACGCCAAGAGCGTGCCCGTGCTCAGCCGCGTGATGGCGAAATTCCGGCCGGTGAAACGGCGCCGGCTCGCCGAGAGCGACGACTTCATCGTCGACAAAAACCGCATCACCGTCGCGGCCGCCAACGTGTTCAAGCGCGATCCGGTCAACCTGATCCGCATTTTCCATCTGGCGCAGAAGCACAATCTCGCCTTCCACCCCGACGCCATGCGCGCGATCACGCGCTCGCTCAAGCTGATCGACGCCAAGCTGCGCGACAACGAGGAAGCCAATCGGCTGTTCGTGGAAATCCTGACGTCAAAGAACGATCCGGAAACCGTGCTGCGGCGGATGAACGAAGCCGGCGTGCTCGGCCACTTCGTGCCGGCCTTCGGCAAGATCGTCGCCATGATGCAATTCAACATGTATCACCATTACACCGTGGACGAGCACCTGTTGCGCTGTATCGGCATGTTGACGGAAATCGAACGCGGCGCGACCAACGAGACGCCGCTCGCCAGGGAGTTGATGCAAAAGCTGCTGCCCGGCAACCGCAAGGTGATATACGTCACCATGTTCCTGCACGACATCGCCAAGGGCCGCATCGAGGACCATTCGATCGCCGGCGCGCGGGTGGCGCGGCGGCTCTGCCCGCGGCTCGGCTTTTCTCCGGCCGACACCGAGACCGTCGCCTGGCTGGTGGAAAAACATCTGCTGATGTCGAGTGTCGCCCAGTCACGCGACCTGTCCGACCGCAAGACGATAGAGAATTTCGCCGCGGTGGTGCAGTCGGTCGAGCGGTTGAAGCTGTTGACCATTCTCACCACGGCCGACATCCGCGCCGTCGGTCCCGGCGTATGGAACGGCTGGAAGGCGCAACTGCTGCGCACGCTCTATTACGAGACCGAGCCGGTGCTCACCGGCGGCTTCTCGGAGGTCAACCGCGCCCAGCGCGTCGCCATGGCGCAGGCCGAATTCCGCGCCGCGCTCAAGGATTGGCCGCCGGCCGTGCTGGAGACCTATATCGCCAAGCTCTATCCGGCCTATTGGCTCAAGGTCGATCTGCCGCACAAGATCGAGCACGCGAAATTCGTCCGTGCCACCGAGGAGGCCGGCAAGTCGCTCGCCACTTCCATCGGCTACGACAGCGGCAACGTGACCGAATTGACCGTGCTCGCGCCCGATCACCCCTGGCTGCTGTCGATCATCGCCGGCGCCTGCGCCATGGCCGGCGCCAACATCGTCGACGCGCAGATCTTCACAACCACCGACGGGCGCGCGCTCGACACCATTTCGCTGTCGCGCGAATTCGAGCGCGACGAAGACGAAAAGCGGCGCGCCGACCGGATCGCCGATTCGATCGAGAAGGCGCTGCGCGGCGAATTGCGGCTGCCGGACATCGTCACCAAGCGCAGCCCCCCCAAGGGCCGCATCCGCGCCTTTGCGCTTGAGCCGACGGTTATCATCAACAACCAGTGGTCGCACCGCTACACGATGGTCGAGATCACCGGGCTCGACCGCACCGGCCTGCTCTACGAATTGACCGCGACCCTGTCGAAGCTCAACCTCAACATCGCCTCGGCGCACGTGGCGACCTTCGGCGAGCGGGTTGTGGACGTGTTCTACGTCACCGATTTGTTGGGCGCGCAGCTCACCTCGCCGACGCGGCAGGCCGCCATCAAGCGCGCGCTGATCGCGCTGTTCGCGGCGGGCGAGGACAGTAAGACAGGTAAGTGAGCGGACGGATTTAGGTTACGATTTTGCATGTTCACAAGAATCTGTGGACATCTTTGGAGAGCGTTCCCTTATGAAGGGAATGCCTCGACTAAAGATGTTTGCGAAAAACACAGCCAAACGCAAACGACATGAATCACTTCAATGATTTCTCAACCCGCAACTGAATAACATCACGGTTGACTAACTGAGAATTTTTGTATCCCATAATTTCTTGGGTATCGGCCAAACGCATTTTTTCAAGCGAGAGGCATGCCCATGTCTTCCGAAGAACCGCCACAAAACGCCCTTTTTATTCGTTGGGGCAAATTCCAAGCTGGAGCGTTCGGTCTTCCGGCAATAATTGCCCTAACTTTTATTGTCGGTGTTTTAGCATTACGGCTAAGCGGGATTTGGTGATAAGTTCGTAGCATAAACGCCTACACATTTCTGGCGGCGTTCATGGAGGCGGAAACGTACCTCGGCCTTTCATTCCCGCGTAAGTGGGAATCCAAGCACTAAAAAATCAGAGCCCGCTCATTATCGCGCGGCGTCCCCGCTTGCGCACGAACGAACGGCCGACTTCCGCTACCCGCCAAGGAACAGCCGGCTGACGTCGGGGTTGGCCAGCAGATCATCCGCACGGCCGGCGAGCGCCAGGCGGCCGGACACCAGCACATAGCCGATATCGGCGAATTCCAGGCCTTTCTTGGCGTTCTGCTCGACGATCACGATGGTCTTGCCTTCCTTGTGCTGAAGGTCGCCGAGAATTTCGAACACCGCGTCGATGAATCGCGGCTCCAGCCCGATCGACGGCTCGTCCACCAGCAGGATTTGCGGGTCCATCATCAGCGCGCGGCTGATTTCCAGGAGCCGCCGTTCGCCGCCCGACAGCACTTTGGCGGCGTGCTTGCGCCGCGCGGCGAGCCGCGGATATTTGTCGAACACCTTCTCGGCGGCGCGCTTGGCCTCGCCCGGATCGCCCATCAGATAACCGCCCATCCACAGGTTCTCCTCGACCGTCATGCCGGGGAACACCGACTTGTCCTGCAGAATGTAGGCGATGCCGCCGGCGCGCAGCTTTTCGTTTGAGGAAAGCCGCGTTACGTCGATCTTGTTGCCGTCGCGTTCGGTCGCGATCGTGCCGGAATAGATATTGGTGAAGCCGAAAATCGAATGCAGCACGGTCGATTTGCCGGCGCCGTTCGGCCCGATCAGGCATAGCGATTGCTTGTGGCCGACCCGCAGGCTGAACCCGTGCAATATCTCCATCTGCCCGTAGCCGGCGTGCAGATCGTCGATGCGCAGATGCGGGACATCGCCTACCAGCGCGTCGAGCTCATCGACGGGAACGTCGCGCGCGATTTCCAGCGCCTGGCGCGCCACCTCCTCGACCGAAATTGCCGGCGCCACGCCGCCGTGATAGCCGCCGCCGGCAGGTTCGACGCCCGCCATCAAGTGGCTCCCAGATAGGCGTCGATGACGCGCTGGTCGCGCTGGATTTCGCCCGGCTCGCCGGCCGCCAGCAGTTCGCCATGCGCCATGCAGTAGATCTTCTCAGCGGTGTTCATGATCACGCGCATGTTGTGCTCGATGATGAACAGAGTAATTCCGAATTCGGTGTTGGCGCGCTTGAGCCGGTCGAGCAGGCCGTTGATCAGCGTCGGATTGATGCCGGCGGTCGGCTCGTCGAGCAAAAGCACGGTCGGCTCGTTCATCAGCGCCATGGCGAATTCGAGCAGTTTCTGCTGGCCGAACGAGAGCGAGCCCGAGCGCAGCTCGCGCTTTTCATACAGCCCGACGAAGGCGAGCAACTGCTCGGCGCGCTCGACGATGTCGGCGCGTTCAGAGGCGAACATGTCGACAAGGCGCGCCTTGCGGTGCGGGATCGAGATCAGCATGTTCTGCATGCAGGGCATCTTGCCGTAGATGCGCGTGGTCTGGAACGTGCGCAGCAGACCGAGCCGCGCGATCTGCTGCACGCTGAGCTCGGAAATCTCCTGCCCGTCGAAGCGGATCGAGCCGGAATCGATCGGGTGGTAGCCGACGATAGAATTAAACAGCGTAGTCTTGCCGGAGCCGTTGGGGCCGATCAGCCCGGTGATGCCGCCGCGCTTCACCGTCAGCGACAC
>JBOHII010000292.1:0-15586 GCA_050725955.1 Pseudolabrys sp.
GATCGATCCCGAGTTGATGATCCGGATGCTGATTGTGGGCTACTGCTACGGCATTCGCTTTGAGCGGAAGCTGTGCGAGGAAGTCGAACTGCACCTGGCTTATCGGTGGTTCTGCCGGCTCGATCTCGATGACAGGGTGCCCGACCATTCGACGTTTTCGGTCAACCGCCATGGCCGCTTTCGCGACAGCGACCTCTTTCGCCATGTGTTCGAGGCGGTGGTTCGAGCCTGCATGAACGCTGGCTTGGTCAAAGGCCAAGGCTTTGCCGTCGATGCCAGTGTTATGGAGGCCGACGCCAGCCGGTATCACGGCAAGGCACCTGATGAGATCGACTGGTCGTTGCCGGAACGACAAACGCGGGCAGCGGCTGAGTTCCTTGCCAGCCTCGACGATGAGGACCCCGATGCCGATCGCAAACCACCCAAGGTGATCTCGCCGGTGGACCCGTGCTCGGCCTGGACGGCCAAGGCCAACAAGCGCGTGCAGTTCGGCTACGGGCTCAATTACATGATCGACATCGAGAACGCAGTGATCGTCGATGTCGAGCCGACGCCCGCCCGCACCTATGATGAGGTTGAAGCCACCAAGACGATGCTCGATCGAACGCAGCAGCGCCTTGCCCTGAAGCCGAAGCGGCTTTTGGCCGACACCGCCTATGGGACCGGACGCTTCCTCGGCTGGCTGGTCGGGCGCAGGATCACGCCTCACATTCCTGTTCGAGACAAGAGCGAACGAGCGGATGGCACCTTCTCGCGCTCGGACTTCCGTTGGAAGAAACGGCGGAATGTTTACATCTGCCCCAACGGCAAGCTTCTGCGCACCACCGGCACGGTGCACGACGGCAGGACACTGCTTTATCGCGCCTCCAAGCTCGACTGCGACATCTGTCCACTCAAAGCGCAGTGCTGCCCTAACGACCTGGCGCGGAAAATCCCCCGTGATCTTGACGAACACGCCCGGGATGTGGCGCGCCGGCTGATGCGAACCAAGGCCTTCATCAAGTCGCGCGATGAACGAAAGCGCGTCGAGATGCGCTTCGCGCACCTGAAGACCCATCACCGCTTCGAGCGGATGCGCCTGAGAGGGCTTTCCGGCGCACGCGACGAGTTCCATCTCGCCGCCATCGTGCAGAACCTCAAAACGCTGGCGAACCATGTCTGGCGACCGCCGCCCAATGCGATGACTGCTTGCGCGGCGTGAAGGTCAGTTGCTTGAGGTGAGCTTCGGTAGGGTCAGCGTCGCCCCTCCAACCAGGGGGCGATCAAAAAACGGCGCACCACCCTGGTCAAAAGCTCGGAATGAGGGCCGCGGCCCTCCAATCGCCGACTTTATCAACGGCATCGACCCGAAGCGGATAATAGACACGTCCGATGCCCACTCGTAAGCTTCGGCTCGCTACGCAACGGGTAGGGCTACGGCATGGCCGAAGTGCGAGTCGAACGGCGGCTAGCAGCCATTCTTGCGGCCGACGTAGCGGGCTATAGCCGCCTGATGGGCAATGACGAGGAAGGTACTCTCGTAGCTCTCAAGGCTTATCGGCGCGAATTGATTGAACCCAAGATTGCCGAACATCGCGGTCGTATCGTAAAAACTACGGGTGACGGCGCCCTAGTCGAGTTTGCCAGCGCGGTTGACGCAACTCGTTGCGCTGTAGAAATTCAGCATGCAATGGCCGAGTGCAATGCGACCATTCCTGAAGACCGTCGGGTTGAATTTCGGATCGGCATAAACGTCGGTGACATCATTATCGATGACGGCGATATTTACGGCGACGGAGTAAACATTGCCGCTCGCGTGGAGTCACTGGCCAGGCCCGGCGCGATCTGCCTTTCTGATAGTGCTTACCAGCAGGTCAAGGGTAAACTTACACTCGAAGTTTGCGATATGGGCGAGCAGCAATTAAAAAATATCGCTCAGCCCGTGCGCGTTTATGGTGTTCGCCCTGATGAGGCTTCGACCCGGCCGGCACCGTCGCTTCCCGACAAGCCTTCCATCGCAGTGCTGCCCTTTCAGAACATGAGCGGCGATCCGGAGCAAGATTATTTTACCGATGGCATGGTCGAAGACATCATAACTGGTCTATCGCGCATAAAATGGCTCTTTGTCATCGCGCGCAATTCGACGTTCACCTACAAAAGCCGAGCGGTCGACGTAAAACAAGTCGGCAGAGAACTTGGCGTGCGCTACGTCCTCGAAGGAAGTGTGCGCAAAGCGGCAGATCGTGTGCGCATCACGGGGCAGCTCATAGATGTCGCAACGGGAGCGCATGTTTGGGCCGAGCGCTATGACCGCAAGTCCGACGATATCTTCGCCCTTCAAGATGAGATCACGTTAGCCGTCGTGGGCGCAATCGAGCCGAAGTTGCGTCTCGCCGAGGTCGAGCGCGCCAAACGCAAACGGCCAGATAACCTCGACGCATACGACCTAGTTTTGCGGGCGATACCCGATTGCTATTCGAGGATGCCAGAGCAATCGAAGAAAGCGTTGAAGTTTTTGGAGCGCGCAATCGAGCTCGATCCAACTTATGGACTAGCACACGCCTGTGCTGCAGAATGCCATCATACGCTCTTCCTGCGCGGAGGGCACGACGAGAAAGATCGTACCGCTGCTATTCGCCACGCTCAGGTCGCAATAGCCCACGGTCAGGATGATGCCCTTGCCCTCTCTCTAGCGGGGTTTGCTATTGGCATGGACGCGCACGATCGTGCGGCTGCCTTTGCCGCATTCGAGGCAGCTCTTGCGGTCAGCCCTTCATGTGCCATCGCCTATATTCTCGGTAGTGTAATTCTTGCTTTTGCGGGGGAAGCGGAACGCGCGATCGACTGGGGCGAGCGCGGCTTGCGGCTAAGTCCGCTCGATCCTTGGCGTTCCTCCGCGCTTCTTGCATTTGCATTCGCGAAATTCCACCGCGGCCAATACGAGGAGGCCGCTGCCGACGCTCGCAAATCTGTCCAAAACAGTCCGGCCTTCAGTATCCCCTACGTCGCGCTTGCGGCGCCGCTCGCGAGACTCAATCGGCTCGAAGAAGCCAGGGCTGCAGCCGCCCGTGTCTTAGAATTGCAGCCCGTGTTTCGGTATAGCCGTTTTTTGGCCAGCGTTAACTGTGAGCCGATCCTCGCTGCCGCTCTGAGTGAGGCGCTCCGCGCCTCTGGATTGCCGGAATAACGCACAATTTTTATGCCGCACGACCGGACTTCGTTATATCCGCTTCCGGCCCTTCGCGACAGTTCGCGGCATCGCAGCTATTCGGTCGCTTTCGGAGTGAAGCAGACATTCAACGAGCCGTGTTTGCAGAACCGAATTTATGAGTGCGCGGCCTAGCCTAAGCCCGCTCGTTGCCGCCGGACCTAAGCCGCCTCGCTGCCGGTCGGACGCTCGACCGACAGCGGCCGCGGCTCGTTTGCCAGCCAGGCTGAACTGACCGACCAGACGTGCTCCTGCCCGCAGGCCGGGCACCGCATGCGGCCGCTCGTTTTGGGCAGCCCGCGGAATACGCTTGGCTCGATCTCGATGCCGGTCGATACCGAGCGGCCGGTATTGCGGCATTTGATCATCACGGAGCTCATGCAAGGCCTCCGTAGAAACTGCGCCCCCAAGGGGACAAATAGTGGAACTCGCCGGCGATGGAACATTTGGATCGTGACCGCCTTAAGACCGCCGACCGCTATCCGATAAAGTTTTGGTGAAGATGCGCCGCCCAGGAACCAAGTCGCGCCGCCCGCGTTGGTGGGCGTGTGTTTCAGTCGGGCGGCTTCCCCCCTTACCCCCCGAATGGCCGTCCGACGAAAAGACCCCGAGCTCGTCTCGGGGTCTTTTTTTTGTGCCATCAAGCGGTTAAGCGGGAATCGGGGGCGCACGCGACAGCCGGCAGTTGCCGTTAGCCGGGCGCAACCCATCTAGGCTAGGCTAGTTCCGGTTGAATTTCCCCTTTGCAGGAGCCGCGCCATGTCCACCACCGGCTGGGTCATTCTCGGCCTCATTGTCGTGATCGTGATCTGGGCGATCAGCGTCTACAACGGCCTCGTCGCCATGCGGCAGAGGACCAACCAGGCCTTCGCCGACATAGACGTGCAACTCAAGCAGCGGCACGACCTGATCCCCAATTTGGTGGAAACGGTGAAGGGCTATGCCGCGCACGAGCGCGGCACCCTGGAGGCGGTGGTCCAGGCGCGCAACGCGGCCATAGCCGCGCCCGGGGTCGAGCAAAAAGTGGCGGCTGAAAACGTGCTCACCGGCGCGTTGCGGCAGTTGTTCGCCTTGTCGGAAAATTATCCGAACCTGAAGGCCAACACGAACTTCCAGCAGTTGCAGGAGCAGCTCTCCGACATCGAGAACAAGCTCGCTGCCGCCCGCCGCTTCTTCAACAACGCGGTGCAGGAATACAACACCGGCATCCAGCAGTTCCCGGCTGCGCTGTTCGCCGGCATGTTCGGTTTCGGCCAGCGAACGTTCTTCGACCTCGGCGAGGACCGCCCGCAACTCGAGCAGGCGCCGAGCGTGAAGTTCTAGTTCGCGTCATTCCGGGGCGCGGGCAAACCGCGCGAACCCGGAATCCAGACACGAACGCTGTATGCTGCATCTGGATTCCGGGTCCGGCCTTCGGCCGTCCCGGAATGACGAAAGAAAACGATGGCCGCCTACGGTCTCTACACGCACATCCAGTCCAACAAGCGGCGCTCGATTGCGCTGCTGATCGGCCTTTTCTTCCTGGTCTATGTGATGGTGTTCGCCGGCGCGCTGTTGGCCGAGGCGCTCACCGCGCGCGGCGGTTACAACTATGGCGGCCCGTCGCTCGATTATCTCATCCGCGCCGCCGAATTCGATTTCTTCAAGGCGCTGCCCTTCGCCACCGTCGGCACGGTGATCTGGATATTCATCGCCTACCGCTTCCACCAGTCGATGATCGATGCCGTCACGGGCGCGCGCCCGGTCACCCGCCAGGAGGAGCCGCGGCTCTACAATCTGCGGGAAAATCTCTGCATCTCGCGCGGCATCACCATGCCGACGCTGCGCATCGCCGACGACGAGGCGCTCAACGCCTTCGCCACCGGCATGAATGAGAAGCAGTATTCCATCACGGTGACGCACGGGCTCATCGAGGCGCTCGACGACCGCGAGCTTGAGGCCGTGCTCGGCCACGAGCTCACCCACATTCGCAACGGCGACGTGCGAATGATGGTCATCGCCATGGTGATCGCCGGCGCGCTCGGCTTCTTCGGCGAGTTGGTGTTTCGCCTGTTCTTCCAGAACATGATGTGGGGCGGCGGCCGGCGCTCGCGCGGAGACGGCAAGGGCGGCGCCGGCATTGCCATTGTGATCGCCATCGCCATCATCGTCGTGGTGTGGATCCTGTCGATCGTCATCCGCTTTGCGCTGTCACGCCAGCGCGAACTTCTCGCCGACGCCGGCTCGGTCGAACTCACCAAGGACCCCGATGCCATGATCACGGCGCTGCGCAAGATCGAAGGGCGCGGCGAAATCCCCGGCGCCAATTCGGCGGTGATGGAAATGTGCATCGACAATCCGCGCGAGGGCTTTTCCAATATTTTCGACACCCACCCGTCGGTCGATGCGCGCGTTGCGGCGCTGGTGAAATTCGCCGGCGGCCACGATCCCGGCCCGCTGGCGCTGGAAGCGCCGGAGCATCCCGACGACGGCACCGAGGTCATCAACCAGCCGCCGGCAAGCGGGCCCTGGGCGCCGGAGACGCCGCAGCAGACAGCGGCCCCGTCGGGGCCTTGGGGGCCGGAGCCAGACGCAACTCCGCCCCGCCCGGGCGGACCATGGGGGACGAAAGGCTAGCTCACCTCTCCCGGCGCGCGGGAAGCGGGAAGAAACTAGAGCGTTTTTGTTTCAGATTGTATCGCAGCGAGCACGCTTCACCTCTCCCATAGGGAGAGGTCGGATTGCGAAGCAATCCGGGTGAGGGGTTATGGCTACGAGATTCAGGAACCCCCTCACCCCAACCCTCTCCCCAGCGGGCAGAGGGAGCGCGCTGAGTTCGCGGCTCTGTTTCCATTTAAACCTAAAACGCTCTAATGCCCTTCGAACGAGACCAGCGTGCGCACCGGCACGTCGAGCTTGCGCAGTTTTTCGGCGCCGCCGAGGTCCGGCAGGTCGATGACGAAACAGGCGGCAAGTACATTGGCGCCGAGCTGCCGTAAGAGCTTCACCGCCGCCGTCGCGGTGCCGCCGGTGGCGATCAGATCGTCCACCAGCACCACGCGCTCGCCGGCGACCAGCGCGTCGGCATGCATCTCGATCATGTCCTCGCCGTATTCGAGCGCGTAGGCGATGCTCACCCGTTTGTGCGGCAGCTTGCCTTTCTTGCGGATCGGCACAAAGCCGGCCGACACCTGATGCGCCACCGCGCCGCCGAGAATAAATCCGCGCGCCTCGATGCCGGCGACCTTGTCGATCTTCATGCCGGCCCAGGGCTGCACCAGCGCGTCGACCGCGCGGCGGAACGCGCGCGCGTCGCCCAGCATGGTGGTGATGTCTCGGAATACGATGCCGGGCTTGGGATAGTCCGCGATCGAGCGGATCGAGGCGCGAAGGTCGTTGTCAATGTCGAATGACGCCATAGGGTATCCGCCGGTCGTTGCGAGGATGGCTAGAAGCAGAGATCGGTCATCACATTGTCAACGACCTTAAAGCCGTGCAGTTTCGCCAGCAAGCGACCGCGCTCAGCCGCGCAGCACCCTTCCCGCCACCGCGTCGAGCTTCTTGATCAGCGCTGGGTCGCGGGCGTCCGGCGCCGTGATCAGCGCGCTATCGAGCGCGCGATCCGAGCCGATGGGACACGGCTCGTGCTCACGCGGAAAATCGCGCGCCAGCCGCGCCACCAAAGCCTTCGCCCGCTCGGCATTTTCCGTGAGCACCTTGATGATGTCGGCGACGGTGACCGCGCCATGATCGGGATGCCAGCAGTCGAAATCGGTCACCATGGCGAGACTGGCGTAACAAAGCTCGGCTTCGCGCGCGAGCTTGGCCTCCGGCATGTTGGTCATGCCGATCACCGAATAGCCGAGTTGCTTGTAGGTCATGCTCTCGGCGTAAGTGGAGAATTGCGGGCCTTCGATACACACGTAAGTGCCGCCGAACTGCGGCTTGATGCCTTCCAGCAAAGCCGCTTCGCCGATGCGCGCGCGCAGGCGTGGGCTAACCGGATGCGCCATCGACACATGCGCCACCAGCCCTTTGCCGAAGAACGAGCTCTCGCGCTTGTAGGTGCGATCGACGAACTGGTCGACCAGGACAAATGTGCCGGGTGGCAATTCCTCCTTGAACGAGCCGCAGGCCGACAGCGACACCAGGTCGGTGACGCCGGCGCGTTTCAATGCGTCGATGTTGGCGCGATAGTTGATGTCCGATGGCGACAGCCGATGGCCCTTGTCGTGGCGCGGCAGGAAAACCACCGGCAGGCCGGCAATCTCGCCGATGCGCAAGGCGCCCGACGGCTCGCCCCAAGGCGACGCGATGCGCTCCTCGCGCACATTGGCGAGGCCGGGGAGGTCGTAGATGCCGGAGCCGCCGATGATGCCGAGAACTGCTTTGCTCATGGCCGTCTCAGTTTCTGGTCTGTCAAAAACGAAAGGGCCCCGAACGGGGCCCTCGCGTCAAGCGAATTGATGCCGCTCAATGCACCGCCGACCACACCTTCTTCTTGGTGAAGTAGAGCAGCCCCGACAGCACGATCAGAAAGATGACGACCTGGAAGCCGATGCGTTTGCGCTGCACCAGATGCGGCTCTGCCACCCACATCAGGAAGGCGGCGACGTCTTTGCCGTATTGCTGCACGGTCTGCGGTGTGCCGTCGTCATACGTCACCTGCCCGTCCTGCAGCGGCTGCGGCATGGCGGTGACGTGGCCGGGGAAATATTCGTTGTAGTGACCGCCTTGCGGCACCGTGAAGCCCTTCGGCGCTTCCTTGTAACCGTTGATATAGGACGCGATGTAGTCCGGCCCCTGCTCCTGGTATTGCGTGAGAGCGTCGAAGAGGAACCAGGGGAAGCCGCGCAGGTATCCGCGCGCCTTGGCCAGCGTCGACATATCGGGCGGGGCAACGCCGTAGGTTGCTTTCGCCACCAGCTCATTGGGGAACGGCGGCGGGAAATGGTCGGCGAGGCGCCCGGCGCGCTCGGTCGGCTGGCCCTTGTCGTCAAGGTCGGGGATCTTGTATTCGGCCGCCACTGCCGCGGCCTGCGCCTCGCTGAAGCCGGGGCCGCCGACGTCGGCCAGATTGCGGAAGGCGACCATCTCCAGCGAATGGCAGAGGGAGCAGACCTCACGATAGATTTTGAACCCGCGCTGCAGCTGCGCCTCGTCGTATTTGCCGAACGGCCCGGCGAAAGACCACTTCTGCCGCAGCGGCGGCACCTGCTCGGTCAACTGCGCGGACGCCGGCGCCGCCATGGCGGCGAGCGTCACGGCGAGGACGAAGGCGAAAAGCGTGCGCTGCATGTTCATGGGCCTGTTCCCGCTCAAGCTTTCGCGCCCAGCACCGATTCCGAAATCGATTTCGGCAGCGGCTTGGTCTTTTCGAAGAAGCCGAGCAGCGGCAGCACGATCAGGAAAAAGGCGAAGTAATAGAACGCGAAAACGCGCGACAGGATCACGTAGATGCCTTCCGGCGGCTTGGACCCGAGCCAGCCTAGTCCGATGCAGGCGATCACCCACAGCCAGAAAAACTGTTTGAACAACGGCCGGTAGCGCGCCGAGCGCACCTTCGACGTATCGAGCCACGGCAGGAAGGCAAGGATGCCGATTGAGGAGAACAGCGCGGTCACGCCGAGGAGCTTGTTCGGTATCGAGCGCAGGATCGCGTAGAACGGCAGGTAATACCATTCCGGCACGATTTCCGAAGGCGTCACCGCCGGATTAGCCGGGATGTAGTTGTCCGGATGCCCGAGATAATTCGGGATAAAGAACACGAACCACGCATACAGGATGCAGAAACAGGCGAGGAAGAAGCCGTCCTTCACCGTCGCATAGGGCGTAAACGTGACAGTGTCCTTGTCCGACTTCGGCTCGATGCCGGCCGGATTGTTCTGTCCCGCCACGTGCAGCGCCCAGACGTGCAGCACGACCACGCCCGCGATCGCGAACGGCAGCAGGTAGTGCAGCGAGTAGAAGCGGTTGAGCGTCGGATTGCCGACCGCATAGCCGCCCCACAGCCAGGTCACGATGCTGTCGCCGACGATCGGAATGGCGGAGAACAGATTGGTGATGACGGTCGCCGCCCAGAAGCTCATCTGGCCCCAGACCAGCACGTAGCCCATGAAGCCGGTCGCCATCATCAACAGGTAGATGATGACGCCGAGGATCCAGAGCACCTCGCGCGGTTCCTTGTAGGAGCCGTAATAGATGCCGCGGAACATGTGGACGTAGACCGCGAAGAAGAACATGGCGGCGCCGTTGGCATGCGCGTAGCGCAAGAGCCAGCCGTAGTTCACGTCGCGCATGATGGTCTCGACCGACTTGAAGGCATAGTCGACATGCGGCGTGTAGTGCATCGCCAGCACGATGCCGGTCACGATCTGCACGCCGAGCATGAACGACAGGATGCCGCCGAAGGTCCACCAGTAGTTCAGGTTGCGCGGCGTCGGATAGGCGACAAACGAGGAATGGATCAGCCCGCCGATCGGCAGCCGCTTCTCCAACCATTGCATCGCGCGATTGGTCGGCTGATAGGTCGCGTGTCCGCTCATGATCGAACCTTCGGAAACATCAAGCCGGTTTTGTGGATTCTTCGCCGATCCGGATCTTGCTGTCGGAGAGGAATGTGTAGGGCGGCAAGTACAGGTTTTTCGGAGCGGGTCCCTGCCGGATGCGGCCGGCGCTGTCGTATTGCGAACCGTGGCAGGGGCAGAACCAGCCGTCGTAATTGCCCTCGTGCGGCAGCGGGATGCAGCCGAGATGGGTGCAAATGCCGATCACGACCAGCCACTGCTCGTGACCCTTCTTGACGCGCTCGGAGTCCGGCGCGGGGTCGGGCAAGGAGTGCCAGTCCACGCCGTCGGCCAGCTGGATGTCGTGCTTGTTGCGATGAAAGATGAAGATCGGCTTGGAACGCCAGAACACCTTGATGATCTGACCGTCGGCGATCGGCGCCAAGTCGATCTCGACCGGAGCGCCGGCGGCGATGGTGGAAGCATCCGGGTTCATCTGCGCAATCAGCGGCACCAGGGCCGCGGCTACGCCCACGGCGCCGACGGCGCCAGTGGCGATATAGAGAAAATCGCGGCGGGTGTGCTCCGCCGAAGACACGGTTGTCACTTCTTAGGCCCTCTCCCCCGGCTGGCTTGGTCATCCGCCCGCGGCTGGAGCCGAGGAGCAAGTCCTCGGTGGCGCGGCGGACCGCTTGCGGCAACCCTGGGAAAGGCAGGACGCGCGGCGGTGGCGTTTTATTGGCACCCTTGGGTAAAGAGCGCAAGCCCGCTATGGCGTCCGGGCCGTTTAGTCGCATAAATCATTCGTCTACAGCGGGTTACTCCAGGCATAAGCGGAAATTTGCCAGCGATGCGGATCGCCTTGTATGAGCCGGACATTCCTCAGAATACCGGCACGATTCTGCGGCTCTGCGCCTGCCTGCGGCTGCAGGCCCATATCGTCGAGCCGGCCGGCTTTCCGGTCACCGACCGCGCCTTCCGCCGGGCCGGCATGGATTACCTCGACCGGGTCGACCTCACCCGCCATAACTCGTTTGCCGCTTTTGAAGACTGGCGGCGGGCCGCGCGACTTAAACTGGTGCTGCTGACCACGGCGGCCGAAGCTTCCTATCTCGACCATGCTTTCGCGGAAGATCAGGTGCTGCTGTTCGGACGCGAAAGCGCCGGCGTGCCGGCGCCGGTGCACGCGGCCGCCGATGCCCGCCTGCGCATCCCGATCGCCGAAGGCCTGCGCTCGCTCAACGTGGCCATGGCGGTGGCGCTCGTCGCCGGCGAGGCGCTGCAGCAGACGCGGGGGTTTCCCCGATGATAACATTGCCCATGACGCTCGATGACGGCTACGCCGACGTTCCAGCCGGGAAGCTTGCCTCGGTCGTGACGCTGCTGGAAATGACGGCGCGCGTTGCGCTGCGCCCGCAGCCGGGCGCGATTGTCTGGCAATTGCGGCGTGTCGAGCGCCCGGATGCGAACTGGTATCGCCAGCTGTTTCGCCATGTCGGTGAGCACTGGCTGTGGTTCTCGCGCCTGAGAATGCGCGATGCCGAACTCAGCGCGATCATTCATCACCCGCAAGTCGAGATCTACGCGCTCGTCCACGCCGGCGCCGACGAGGGACTGCTCGAACTCGATTTTCGTCGCGGTGGCGAATGCGAACTCGCCTTCTTCGGCCTCGCGCCGGCGCTGCTCGGGCGGGGTGCCGGCCGTTGGCTCATGAATCGCGCGATCGAGAAAGCCTGGTCACAGCCGATCCGCCGCTTTTCGACCCACACCTGCACGCTCGATCATCCGCACGCACTCGATTTCTACATCCGCTCCGGATTTACACCGCACCGCCGTCAGATCGAAATCGCCGACGACCCGCGGCTCGACGGCACCCTCGCCCGCACCGCGGCGCCGCACGTTCCGATCGTCGATTAAATTGTCGGGGCCGGCGCCGGCTGGCTCGCCTGGCCGAGCAGTTCGAGCGCCACGCGCTCGATATCGGGCGCAAGCTTGTACATGTGGCGGTATTGCAGGATCTGCTTGGCGATCAGCTTCAAGCGGTGATCGAATTGCAGCGTGTGCATCGGCTCCAGCAGCGGCTGATTGTAGGGCGCAACGTCGGCGCGCTGGAATTCGAAGGCCATGCTCACGCGCGATTCGCCGCCGTGCGGCGCCGTCCGGCTGCCCCAATGCAGCACCGCCTGGTTCCAGATGAAGAAATCGCCGGGCTTGCCGGGCAGCGCGCGAATGCTGGCGTATTCGAACTGCCACTTGCCTTCGTCGGCGGTGTTGTAGGTAGGATCGAAGTTGGCCGGCACGATGTACATGCAGCCGTTGAGCGGCGTCGCCCGCGACAGCGGGATCCAGGTGGTGAGCGATTTCGGCGCGCCGTTCTCGAACAGCGCGTCGCGGCCCTTGTCGCGATGCGGTTTCCAGCCGGACTCGCCGCGTTTGGGGTCGACATTCCAGACCCAGAAATCCGGCAGCAGATAATATTTGCCGCCGAGCAGGCTGGAATAGAGCGCATGCAGCTTGTGGAACGGCACCCAATATTCGTCGTACATGAAGGCGAACACCGGCGAGATATTGGCGTCGGTCATCGCACGCACGGTGTCGGCCATCAGCTTGAAATCCAGCCCCCAGCCCTCGCTGTTGGCCTGGATATAGCCCTCGACGAGCAACCGCTGCGCCAGATTGCCGGACTGCTGCGGCGCGACCGGGAACGGCGCAACCGTGTTCAGATAGTCGGCGTCGCAGACGTGCAACTGCGGCGCAAACGCCTGCCAGGCTTGCCGCTGATGCAGCTTCGTTGCATCCATCGCCCGCTGCGACTCCACTCAGGCCGGCGAAAATCGGCGCCCGACCGGATTTACGGGGCCACGATAACAATCCCCTGGCGAGATTGGCAACAGACGCCGGCAGCGCATCGTCCGGCCCTTGGCGGCGTGCCGCGGCAAGGCGCCTTAGCTGTCGTTGCCGCGATGCGATAACCTGAAGGCCACGGAGAGCCCATGACCGCCGAAGCCATCGAGGATCGTAAGTCGCGCGCCCGCGCCTGGTTCGAACGCTTGCGCGACGATATCTGCGCGGCGCTGGAAGCCGTCGAGACCGCGCTGCCGGCGGCTGCGCCACTCGGCGAGCGCGCCCCCGGCTGTTTCAAGCGCACGCCCTGGCAACGCACCGATCATTCCGGCGCGCCCGGCGGCGGCGGCGTGATGTCGCTGATGCGCGGACGCGTGTTCGAAAAGGTCGGCGTGCACTGCTCGACCGTGCACGGCGAGTTCGCGCTGGAATTCCGCAAGGAAATCCCGGGCGCCGCCGAGGACCCGCGCTTCTGGGCCTCCGGCATTTCGCTGATCGCGCACCCGCATAACCCGCAGGTGCCGGCGGTGCACATGAACACGCGCTTTGTGGTGACCGGCAAGGCCTGGTTCGGCGGCGGCGCCGACTTGACGCCGGTGCTCGATCGCCGCCGCACGCAAAGCGATCCGGACTCGATCGCCTTCCACGCCGCCATGGCTGCTGCCTGCCACGCGCACGAGCCCGTCGCCCGCTATGACAAGTTCAAGAAATGGTGCGACGAGTATTTCTTCCTCAAGCACCGCGACGAAATGCGCGGGATCGGCGGGATTTTCTACGACTATCTGGAGAGCGGCTGGGAGGAGACCTTCGCCTTCACGCAGGATGTCGGCCGCGCCTTCCTGAACGTCTATCCCACACTTGTCGCCAAGAATTTCGCCACGCCCTGGAGCGAGGCCGATCGCGAGGAACAACTCGTCCGCCGCGGCCGCTATGTCGAGTTCAATCTGCTCTACGACCGCGGCACCATTTTCGGCCTCAAGACCGGCGGCAATGTGGAGTCGATCCTGTCGTCCATGCCGCCGGTGGTGAAATGGCCGTAAATCATTGCAGCGCGCCATAGACCAGGAATACCCCGCCCACCAGCACCACCACATCCAAAATCGCGGTGTGCATGTGCAGCGGCATGCGCTCGACGAAAGCGCGCGCCAGGAATGCGCCCGGCAACGCCACAATGCCGATCAGCAGCGCGAAGGCGACGACCTGCGTGGTGATGACGCCGGCGAGCCCGAACACGGAAATCTTCACCACGCCGATGACGATCGAGATCGCCGCATCGGTGGCGATGACGCTGGCGCCTTCCAGGCCCGCCGCCATCAGCAACGAAAGCAGGATCACGCCCGATCCAGCCGTGCCGCCGACCACCACGCCATAACCGAGGCTGCCTAGCGCAAAGCCGCCGTCGTCGATCTTGACGCCGTGATATTTCATCAGCCGGCGCAGCGGCACACTCAGGATCAGCATCGAGCCGATCACCAGCGCGGCGCCGGCGCTCGACAGATGCGTATAGCCCCAGGCGCCGAGCACGCAGGTCGGCACCGCCGCGACCAGCGCCAGGCGCGCGCGCCGCCAATCGATGTGGCGCAGGAACGCGGCGGCGCGGCTCGAATTATTGAACAGCGCCGAGATGGCGACGATCGGCACCAGCGGCGCGGCGCCGACCAGCGGCACCAGCACCAGCGGCATCAGCGCGCCGGTGCCGTAGCCCGACACGCCACCGACGAGCGAGGCAAAAAACGCAACAGCGGCAACCAGCGCGAGCTGCAACAGCGACACGTCGGCAAAGCCGGACAGGATGTTCATGGGTTTCAATCGGCGCGACCGGTTGCTGCCGGCCGGCCCGGTGGGAGTCAGCGTTGTGGGTGCCGGAGCGGCCGGCGCCGGTCAAGGCGGCGGCCTCGCCACTGGCGCTCCCGCGGGAAGTGCAAGTATTCACCCGTCGTCGGCAGAATCGGCATTAAAACCCTTCAAATATGGGATCATAATATTATGGGATACCAACATAAGTTCCATTCGATCCAGTAAGACGCAGGCAATAAATCACGAAATTCGAAATGACTACTTATTATAATCAAGCAATGTCGGCTTTGGCGGCGTTTCACCGTAGTTTTATTTTGGGCATGAATATTACTATTTGGTAATGCGAGATTTATTCGTGGCAAAGATGCAACACGCACAAAAAAGTCGCATCCAGCAGCACCAACTTGTGGAAATTGACTCGACGCTCGCCCCGCGGACGTGGAAATCTAGTCGCAACATATCCGCTGGAAATCATGGGGGACGCCATGCGTCGAGTAATGTTTGTTGCTGCGCTTGCGGGATCTTTCGCCGGTGCGGTTTCGATGGCCAGTGCGGCCGACATGGCTACCAAAGCAATGCCGGCAAAGGCGCCGATGGCAATGCCGGCTCCCATTTATGATTGGAACGGCATCTACATCGGCGTCAACGGCGGCTATGGCTCGAGCCATATCAACACCGACAGCTACGACGAAAGCGGCACGTACCGGGGATCGGGCACACAGGATCGCAGCGGCGGATTTGGCGGCGGGCAAATCGGCTTCAACTACATGCTCAATCCCAATTGGTTGATCGGGGTCGAAGGCGATTACGATTGGGCGAGTCTAACGGGCAATTCGGATAGCTGCGGCGATACCGGTTGCGTTCACAGCAATGGCAAGACCAATTGGTTTGCGACCGCGCGCGGCCGGGTCGGCTACGTCATGAACAACTGGCTGATTTATGCCACTGGCGGTGCCGCATGGACGCACGGCAGCAGCGATCGCACGATTACGTCCGACGGCGCGGCGACTGGCGAGTCGACGACTGGAACCGCCACGCATCCCGGATGGACCGCCGGCGCCGGCGTGGAATACCAGTTCGCGCCGGGATGGTCGATGGTGGCGCAGTATCTCTACATCGAGACGAAAGGCGACACCGACTTTGTCTACCCGACCTCGTCGGCGAATCGGCGCAGCGATACGACGTCGCATTTGAATACTGTCCGCCTTGGCCTCAACTATCGATTCAATTGGATGCACTAGGCGGGGCGCCGCCGCGGCGGTGTGCCTAGCAA
>JBOHII010000293.1:0-5093 GCA_050725955.1 Pseudolabrys sp.
ACGCCGGTGAGCAGCGACAAAATCCGCGCGCACGATGCAATCGCCGTCGAGGAATATGCAGTAGGCGCCGCGCGCGGCCAGGATCGCGCGGTTGCGGATCTCCGCGGCCCTGAAGCCGCGGTCTTCGTGCCAGATATGCTCGAGGCGACGACCGAACTTGCCCTTGCAGGCCTCGACCAATTCGCCGGTGGCCGCGGTCGACCCATCATCGGCCACCACCACTTCGAAATCCTGGTCGCTCTGCCGCGATAGCGAACGCAGCACCGCGGCGAGCGCGTCCGCGCGATTGTAAGTGGTGACGATCACCGAAATCAGCTTGGCCACAGGTATCCTCGTATAAAGCCGTGCGGCGGCTTGAGGCTTTAGCCGAAGTCGCATCCGGCGACAAATCCGCTAGGGACGGCGCGCCCCGCAATGTTAGCTTGGGTACAGCGCATGGCTTCAACCGGCACCGACCCGATCATGCAGAAAATATCAGCCTATATATTGACCTATAACGAGGCGGAGAAAATCGCCGCCGCCGTGTCGAGCGTGCTGTGGGCCGACGAAGTGGTGGTGATCGATTCATCCAGCTTCGACCGGACGGCGGAGATTGCCACCTCGCTCGGCGCCCGCGTTGTCGAGGTGCCATTCAACGGCTTCGGCGAATTGCGCAATCGCGCCATCGAGGTCTGCAAGTACGACTGGATCTTCAGCCTGGACGCCGACGAGCGCTGCACCGAAGCGGTGCGCGACGAAATCCTAAGCCTGCTCGCCGGCCCGCCCGCGCGCGACGTCTACCGGGTGCCGCGGCGCAGCTACATGATGGGCCGCTGGATCAAAGGCTCCGGCTGGTATCCGAATTTCCGTCAGCCCCAACTGTTCCGCAAAGGCAGCATGCGCTACACGCTCGAGCCCGTGCACGAGGGCTATGAAGTTTTGAACGGCAAGCCGGTCGGCACGCTCACCAACGCCATCTGGCAGTTCCCCTTCCGCAATCTGGAGGAGGTCATCAAGAAGACGAACCGCTACTCGACGCTCGGCGCAGCCAAACTCGCGGGCAAGCACGTCTCAATGGCGGGCGCCCTCGGCCACGGCATGTGGTCGTTTTTCAAGCACTACGTCTTTAAGCTTGGCTTCATCGATGGCTGGGCTGGCTTCGTCATCGCGTTGGGAAATTTCGAAGGCACGTTCTATCGTTACGCCAAGCGTTACGAAGAGACGCAAGCCTGGCTGCCGCCCGATAGCAAGCCGATTCGGCGCGGGGGCGCTACTTAGCGCCACGCGTGCGCCTGACCATGGCGCTGGTCGAGTGGCCGGGCACGATGCCGATCAGGATCACTTCGCCGCCGAGCGCTTCGACGATCTCGCGACCGACCACTTGTTCGCGCTTGTAGTCGGCGCCCTTGACCAGAACCATCGGCTTGATGCGCGCGATTAGCTTTTCCGGCGTGTCCTCGTCGAACACCACGACCAGATCGACCGCCTCGAGCGCGGCCAGCACCTCGGCGCGCGCCATCACCTGCTGCACCGGGCGGCCGGCACCCTTGAGCCGCGTGACCGAGGCATCGCCGTTCAAGCCCACCACCAGCCGGTCGCAGACCGCGCGCGCGGCGGCCAGCAATTTTACGTGGCCGGGATGCAGCAGGTCGAAGCAGCCGTTGGTGAAGCCGACCCGCAATCCCTGACGGCGCCATTCGGCGAGATGCTCGTCGAGCTGCGCCCAGTCGAACACGATCTTTTCTTCGGAGGCGAGCGTGGACGCCGGCAATATGCGCGCGCGCAATTCGGCGAGCGTCAGCGTCGCCGTGCCGCGCTTTCCTACCACGACCGCGGCGGCGGCATTGGCCGCGCGCATGGCGGAATCGAAATCGGCCCGCATGGCGAGCATGGCCGAAAGCACGGCCACCACGGTGTCGCCGGCGCCGGAAACGTCGCGCACGCGCACCGGATATGCCGGCACGTGCACGGGAGCGCCTTTGCTCACCAGCGTCATGCCGGCTTCGCTGCGTGTGACAAGCACCGCTTTGGCGCCGATGGCGCGGGCCAGCCCCGTTGCGGCGGTGGCGATTTCCCTGTCGGTCGCGGCCGTGCTGTGGGTTGCGTCGGCAAGCTCCTGACGGTTCGGCGTGATCAGCGTTGCGCCCCGGTAGACGCTGTAATCGCGGCCCTTCGGATCGACGATCACCGGCTTACCGGCCTTGCGCGCGCTTTGAATCGCGGCGCGAATGACGCGCCGCGTGAGCGTGCCTTTGGCGTAATCCGACAGCACCACAGCGTCGGCTTTTTTTATCGCCTTGACGATATGCCCGATCAGCGCCGCTTCCGCCTTGCGATTGACGTGCGCGGCCGATTCCCAATCCGCGCGCAAGAGATGCGTCGAGAAATGCTCGGACACGAAACGAACCTTGCGCGTCGTCTGCCGCGATTTGTCGACGACAAGGTGAGCATCGATGCGCCGTTGCTTGGCAAGCGCCCTTTTGAGCGCGCGGCCGGCGTCATCATCGCCGATGAGGCCGACAAAAATACAGCGCGCGCCGAGCGACACGAGATTGCGCGCCACATTGCCGGCGCCGCCAATCATCGTCTCGCTGCGTTTGGCCGCGATCACCGGCGCGGGCGCTTCCGGCGAGATGCGCGTGACTTCGCCATAGACGAATTCATCGAGCATCAGATCGCCGACGCAAAGCACGGTCTGCTTGGCCAATGCGGAAATATGTTTGTCGAAATCGAACATGAGTTATTCCTGGCGCATGACCTTACCCGAAAACCGGTGCCCACTTTTCGGGATCATGCGCTAGTGATATCTGTCTTCGCGATCGAGATAACCGGTCACGTATTGGCCGACTGCCGTCTCGAGCGGGGTGAAGCCGGAGTTGTAGCCGGCGCGGCGCAGGTTTTCGACATTGCCTTGCGTAAAATACTGGTACTGGCCGCGGATCGCCTCCGGCATTTCGATATATTCGATATTGGGCGGCTTGCGCAGGGCCTTGAACATGGCGCCGATCATATCGCGAAAACTTTCCGCCTTGCCTGTGGCGACGTTGAAGATGCCGCTGATCGCGCTAGCGTCGAGCAGCCAGCGCAGCACCGCGACCGCGTCGTCCACATAGATGAAATCGCGCCGCTGGTCGCCGTCCGCAATACCTTCGCGATGCGACTTGAACAGCTTGACCGGCTTGCCGGCCCTGGCCTCGTCGAACACCTTGGCGAGAACGCTCGCCATGTGGCCTTTGTGATACTCGTTCGGGCCGTACACGTTGAAGAACTTCAAGCCCACCCAGTGCGGCGGCAGCTTTTCCTTTTTGACGTAGCGGTCGACCACCGCGAGATCGAACAGGTGCTTGCTCCAGCCGTAGAGATTCATCGGCCGCAGCTTGCGCAGGCTCGCGAGCGACCAGTCGTCGTTGAAACCCTCGCTGCCATCGCCATAGGTCGCCGCCGAAGAGGCGTAAATGAACGGCGTGTGCGTTTGCGTGCACCAGTCGAGCAGGCGTAGCGAGGTGCGGAAATTGTTCTCCATCACCCGGTCGCTATCGGTGGCGGTGGTGTCGGAAATGGCGCCCATGTGAATGACGGCATCGAGCTTGCGGCCGTCGAGCCAGGCCATCAATTCAACCGGCGGCACCAAGTCGGCGACCTGACGCTTGGCGAGGTTGCGCCATTTGGCGTCACCCTGGCCGAGCAGGTCGCTGACCACGACGTCGCTGGCGCCCGCCTCGTTGAGGCTCGCCACCACATTCGATCCGATGAAGCCGGCCCCGCCGGTGACCAAAAACATGCGCCAAGCTTTGCCCCAAGCCCGCGCCTGGCGCAATGTCGCACCGGGGAGCCGGGCTATTGCGCCGGAAAACGGTAAATAGCCGGGCTGGACAGGCCTTTGTCCGGCGGGCTAACGCCAGCGTGAAATGGGGGGTTATGCGTTGAACCAAGCGCCGGTGCTGATCGTCCCCTATGTGTGGATCGGGGACTTCGTGCGCTGCCATTCGGTAGTCAAGCTGCTGCGCGCCGAAGCCCCCGACCGGCCGGTCGATATGGTCTCAAGCACGCTGTGCGCACCGCTCGCCGATTACATGCCGGGCGTGCGGCAGGCGGTCGTCGCCGACCTGCCGCGGCGGCGGCTCGGCCTCGGCTTGCAACGGCAATTGGCCGCCCGATTGCGGGAAGAGAATTACGCGCAGGCACTGGTGATGTCGCGCAAGTGGAAGGCGGCCCTGGCGCCTTGGCTCGCCGGCATCCCACGGCGCACCGGCTTTGCCGGCGAAGGCCGCTTCGTCCTCATCAACGACATGCGCTTCGGCGAAAGCAAATTGCCGCGCATGATCGACCAGATGGGCGCGCTCGCTTTGCCGGGCGGCGCGCGACTGCCACGCGAATGGCCGCTGCCCGAATTGAACGTGCCGCCGGGCGACGTCGCGGCCTGGCGGGCGCAACGTGGCCTCGCCGGCGACGTCCGTCCCGTCGTTACGCTATCGCCCGGCGCGGTCGGCGCCGGCAAGGCCTGGCCGGTCGGCCATTACGGCGCTTTGGCGCGCGCGCTCGCAAAAGATGGGGCATCGATCTGGGTCGTGGGCGGACCGGACGAGACGCCGCTCGCCAAACAAATTGCCGAGGCCGCCAGTGGCGGCGTGCGCGATTTGACCGGCAACGATCTGCGCAACGCCATCATGGCGCTTGGCGCCGCCGATGCCTCCGTCACCAACGACTCCGGATTGATGCATGTGTCCGCCGCGATTGGCACGCCGACCGTCGCTATCTTCGGGCCGACCAGCCCGTGGCACTGGAAGCCGCTCAACCCGATCGCCGCCATCCTCGAACCGCCGGGCGACGAGGCCGCTCGCGAGCGCGCACGCCGCAAAGGCAACGAAGCGGTGCGCCACCGCCGCACCACCGACGTCGCCGTCGAGACCGTGCTGGCGGCGGCGCGCGAGGCGCTGGGGAGGGGACGCTAGGGCGCGGCCAGCGACCGGCGCGGCAGCGAAAGACGCCTCTATCTGAAATCGCCGTTTGTAATGATCGGCCGAATGCTTTTGAGCTGGCCCTCGATGACCGCATTGAGCTGATCGACATCGCCGATGTGGTTCGCCGGTAATCTGTCCGGGCCCGGCTCGCCC
>JBOHII010000294.1:0-2821 GCA_050725955.1 Pseudolabrys sp.
TTTCGAATTCGGGCCGCGCATACTGGTCTCGGTGTTGATCTCGATCTTTCCAATCCTGATCGGGGTGACCGAAGGTGCGCGCAGCATCCCGCGCCGGCACCTCGACGTGGCGGCGATTTTCGGCTCAAACGAGGCGCAGCTCTGGCGCGACGTGATCGTGCCTTATGTGATGCCGTACGCCATGTCTGGCATCAAGCAATCGATCGCGTTGTCGATGGTCGGCACGCTGGTCGCCGAATTTTTCCTCAATCCTGATGGCGTCGCCGCGGTGCTGCTGCAGGGCACCACCGTCGTCGATTCCGGCTGGGTGCTCGCCGTCACGATTTTTCTCTGTGCGATCGCAGTGGTGCTGGTCGGCATCGGCGAATTGATCGAACGGTATCTGGTGCAATGGCGACATACAGCAGTCGGATAGATGCGCCGGCCGCGCATTGGACCTTTGGCGGCGGCTTGCTGACGCGCGAGCGCATCGCGCCGGTGGTGGCCGGCGCCGTGCTGCTCGTGATCTGGGAAGTGTGGGTTCGCGCCGCGCTTCCCGACTTCGTCGCCAGACCGAGCGTGATCGTCATGGCGATCCCATCCACGATCGCGAGCCGCGAATTCTGGGTCGACGTCGTCGCCACCCTTGGCGCGATCTTGGAGGGCGTGGCGATCGGCAGCGCAGCGGGCGTCCTGATCGGCGTCGCCATGGGCCGGGTGCGCGAGTTCGACTGGTTCATGTCCACCTATATCCGTGCCCTTTATGCCCTGCCGCTGATCGCGTTGGTGCCGATCGTCATTCTCTGGGTCGGCTACCAGCCGGCGGCGCGCCTGGTGATCGTGGTGATTTCGGTGTTCCTGCCGGTTGCCGTCACCACCGCGGACGGCACGCGGGCGATTTCCAAGGATTACCTCGACGTCGGCAAGATGTTCGGCGCGCGGCCGCATAATGTCTGGTTCGGTATCGCGCTGCCGTCCGCCATGCCGTTTATCGTGGCCGGCATCGAGCTCGGCTTTGCCCGCGGCATTACCAATGCGATCGCCGTCGAGGTGCTCGCCAGCGTCAACGGCATGGGCATGTCGGTGTTCACCAAGTCGAACGAACTCAACGAAAATGCGTCGTTCGTCTATGTGCTTTGTCTGGCGATTTTCGCCGTCGGGGTACGTTCGCTGATGATCCGCGCCCGCCACTGGCTGGCGCCATGGTATCATCGCTAGCTTCGGTCATTTACTGCGAGTTTCACCATCAATGCCGAGCTTCCGTCACGGCGAGGTCGAGATCGCCTATCTCGACGAGGGCCAAAATAACCCCAAGGCCGAGCAGATTGTGCTGGTGCACGGCTTTGCTTCCAACAAGGAAGTGAACTGGGTCAATCCTGGCTGGGTGGCGACGCTGACCCGCGCCGGCCGGCGCGTCATCGCGCTTGACAATCGCGGCCATGGCGCATCGAGCAAGCTGTACGATCCTGCCGCCTATCACAGCGCGACCATGGCCGCGGACGTCGCGGCGCTGCTCGATCATCTCGGCATCGAGCGCGCCGACGCCATGGGCTATTCGATGGGCGCGCGCATTGTCACGTTCCTCACAGTCCGCCACCCGGCGCGTGTGCGCTCACTTGTGCTGGGTGGGCTCGGCGTTCGCATGGTGGAAGAGGTGGGATTGTCGGACGATGTGGCTGCGGCGCTGGAAGCGCCGTCGCTCGCCGACGTAAGCGATCCGACCGGGCGCATGTTCCGCAGTTTCGCCGAGCAGACCAAATCCGATCTCAAAGCGCTCGCCGCCTGCATCCGCGGCAACCGGCAGACCTTGCTGCCCGAGCAGGTGGCCGCGATCCGCGTGCCGGTGCTCGTTGCCGTCGGCACTGAGGACGAAGTTGCCGGCTCCGCGCACAAATTAGCCGCGCTCATTCCGGGAGCGCGGGCGCTCGACATTCCGAACCGCGATCATATGCTCAGCGTCGGCGATAAAGTGTTCAAAACCGCTGTGCTTGACTTCCTTAACCAGCGCCCGTGAGCCCTGCACGAGGTATGCATCCGACCCTCTTGGCCCCTCGAAATTTGTGATAAAAGGGCTATGTAGGATTTCGAGAAGCGCTGGAGAACCGATTCATGGCTCAGTTTCAGACCAAGACCTCTAGGGGCCTCGATAAGGTCGATCCGGGCTGGGCGCGCATCCGCGGCGAGGCGGAAGACATCGCGCGCCGCGAACCGGAACTCGCCACCTTTATCTACGAGAACATCCTCCATCACGACACGCTGGAGCACGCCATCATCCACCGGGTCAGCGAACGGCTCGGCAACGCCGACATTTCCGGCGACTTGATCCGCCAGGCCTATGGCGACGCGCTCGACGCGGAACCCGTGCTCGGCGAAATCTTCCGCGCCGATATCGTCGCCGTCTTCGACCGCGACCCGGCGACGTTGCGCTTTATCGAGCCGGTGCTCTACTACAAGGGCTTCCACGCCATTCAGACCCATCGGCTGGCGCACTGGCTCCACAACAAGGGCCGCAAGGACTTCGCGCTTTATCTGCAAAGCCGTTCGTCGTCGGTGTTCCAGTGCGACATCAATCCGGCCGCCCGCATCGGGCGCGGCATTTTCCTCGACCACGCCACCGGCCTGGTGGTCGGCGAGACCGCGGTGATCGAGGATGACGTCTCGATGCTGCATGACGTCACGCTCGGCGGCACCGGCAAAGAGAACGAGGACCGCCATCCGAAAATCCGCCGCGGCGTGATGATCGGCGCCGGCGCCAAGATCATCGGCAACATCGAAGTCGGCCATTGCGCCCGCATTGCCGCCGGCTCGGTCGTCATCAAGCCGGTGCCGCACAACGTCACGG
>JBOHII010000295.1:0-5112 GCA_050725955.1 Pseudolabrys sp.
GAGCGGTCGCTGGAAGTCGCGCAGGCGGCCGGCGTGATCGCCGCCGGCCAGGAACAGGCGAAACCCAAGCGTAGCCTGCTGGCCAGGATTTTCGGTATCGGCAAGGATGAGGATGAAGACGAAGTGAGCGAACGGCCGGCACCGAAAGAAGCGAGCAAGCGGGCGCGGACGCCCATGGCCACTGCCAGCCTGAGTTCGGCAAAGCCTGTCGCCGTCGCGCGTATCGCGGCGCGTCCAAAAACGGTCGCGGTCGCCATGCTGCCGAGGCCACGGCCGGCGGAACAAAATATCGCGACGGCGGCGCCGCCAGGCAATGCATTCAACAGCCGCGGCAATTGGCTAAGCGCGATCGCGGCCGGCCCGGCGCTGCCGGCAGCGATCGCGGCCGGGACACCGTATGAAATGGCCGCGCTCGATCCGGCCAGTACCGGCAGCACCGCCGCCGATGTGCTGGCCTACGCCGCGGAATCCAACCCGCGCCCCGCCGCAAAGGTACGCCCGATGGGCACGCACCTGCCGCGCCTATCGGCGGAAGCGCGCGTGGTCCCGGTCGCTCCCGATACATCGATGGCGGTGAAGCCGTCATCGGCGGCAACGCTAGCCGCGGGCGGCGGCGTGATCACGGATGGCCCGTGGCTGCGCGCCACTTTGCTGACGCCGAGCGTGCGCGACGTGATGACGGCAAACCGTGTCGGTGCGGCCGATCCGCGCTGGCAGGGCGAACTGCTGCACAAGCCGGCGCAGTCGGTGATGATGATCTTCTCGGCCGACCCGCATCTCGGCATGGTGACCGACCGCTTCAGCGGCAGCGCGGTGGTGTTCATGGCCACCGTCACGTTCAGACCGCAGACAACGGCGTCGCTGCGGTAGTCAACAAGTCTTACTGCAACATCCCGAGCGCGTGCATGTAGGTCTCCAGCACCGCCTGCTGTTCGCGCCGCTCGTCGGTATCCTGTTTGCGCAGGCTGACGATGGTGCGCAGCGCCTTGGTGTCGAAGCCGTTGCCCTTGGCCTCGGCATAGACGTCGCGAATGTCGTCGGAGGTCGCTTTTTTCTCTTCCTCAAGCCGCTCGATGCGCTCGACAATGGCCTTGAGCTGGTCCTTGGCAAAGCGGGTGGCGGGTTGTTCGTTTTCGGCGGCGGCGGTGGCAGGCATTGAAGTCTCCCGAATGACCAAAGGCGGATTTCGCACCCTGTCATACGGGGATTTGGGCGCCGGCGGTCGCTGCATCGAGGCAAAGCCCCCGACATTCACACCTGTGCACAGTTGTCAGTGCTTGGGGCTGGACTTTTCGAACGCCGCCTTTTGATCGGAACTGGCTTCTTTTTGGTGCTTTTTGCGCCATTCGTCATAAGGCATGCCGTAGACGACCTCGCGGCTCTCGTCCTTGCTCATGGCGACGCCTTTAGCGTCGGCGGCATCCTTCATCCAGTTCGACAGGCAATTGCGGCAGAAGCCGGCGAGATTCATCATATCGATGTTCTGCACGTCGGTGCGCGCGCGCAAATGCTCGACCAGGCGCCGATAGACGGCGGCTTCCAGTTCGGTGCGGGTCTTGTCGTCCATGGCGGCCTCCTGCCTTTCTCAAGCCCAAAGATAAGTGCGGCGCGGCTATAGTTCCATAGTACCATGGATCATCGCGAGCGATCCCGGCCGCAGCGGCAAGGTGTTGAGTCTGTATCGTGAAGTTCGCCCATTTTTCTCATGTCTGGGGCAAGCCGGGAATGACCCCGCACCAGCGCTATGAGGAACTATGGCGCGAGCTTCAATTATGCGACGGGCTAGGTTTCGATTACGGCTTCTGCGTCGAGCATCACTTCCGCCCGGACGAGAGTTGGATTTCTTCGCCCAGTCTGTACGTCGTCGGTGCCGGCGCGCGCACGAGCCACATGCGCCTCGGCCCCATGGGCTATGTCGTGCCGCTCTACCATCCGCTGCGTCTGGCCGAAGAGATTGCAGTCGTCGACCAGATGCTGGGCGGGCGCATGGAACTTGGGCTCGTTCCCGGCATCAATGCGGATTATTTCAAGCCGTTCGGCCTCGACTATAATTTGCGCAAGTCGCCAACGCTCGAATTCGTCGATTATCTCCGTGCCGCCTATGGCGAAACGCAGCCTTTTTCATTTCACGGCGACGTCCACCACACCGATAGTGCACAGCTTGCAGTGCAGCCGCTGCAGCGGCCACATCCGCCGCTTTGGATGATGAGTCGCGACCCTCAGACGCTCGAGTTCTGTGCGAAGAACGGCATCAATCCTGGATATTTTCTGGTTTACCCACGCGCCGACGCCGCACCGCGCTACCGCAAATTTCTCGAGGACTGGAAACTGGCCGGCTGGCCGCAAAAGCCGAGGATAGCCTACTGCACGATTGTGCATGTGGATGAAACCGACGACAAGGCGCTCGGTGTCGCACTTGCGCGAGCCGCGCGCGCCTATGAAGGCTTCTTGCCGCCGCCCAAGCCGAGCGAAACGTTTGAGCAGCGCGTGCGCGAACACGCCAAGAAATTTATCGGACGCGGCGAGCCTGGCGCGTCCGAGATCATGGCCAATCTGTTCGACGCGGACTATCTGATGAAGCACGAACTGGTGTTCATCGGTTCGCCGGAAACGGTTGCGAGAAAAATTCAGGCGGCGGCGCAAGCCGGGCTTTTCAATGTGTTCATGGGCGAGTTTAATTTCGCCGACTTGCCCGAAGCCGACCTCATGCGGTCCATTCGCTTGTTTGGCGAAAAAGTTATCCCGGCCTTGCGCGCCTTCGAGCCATTTTGAAGCCGTGGTCTACTGTGCGTCGCGTAGTTCGGGCCTCGACGCCAAGCGGGCGGCATTGAGACAATAGACGATGAAACAAATTACCGCCCCGGCCACGAACGGTAGCGCCGACCACATATAAAGGCGCTCGACCGGCAGCCCGATCAGCCATCCGCCGACCAGCGGCCCGACGATCGACCCTATTCGTCCGATGCCCAATTCCCAGCCCGATCCGTTGGCGCGTAGCGAGGTCGGATAGATCAAAGCCCCGACCACATTGATGCCGGACTGGATTCCGAGCACGAAGAACCCGGCAAAGAATGTCGCGGTCAGTAATGCCGTCTTGGAGGTCAACCCCGCAAAGCCGATCGAGCCGACGATCGGCACCGCGATCGCGAACATGATGGCGATGGCGAGGAAGCGGTGCTTTTGCAGCCACCAGCAGAGCACCAGTGCGCCGACGGTGCCGCCCACTTGCAACGCCGCGCCCGCGAGAGCCGCCGTTGCGGGCGGCAGCTTGGCGGCCGTCATCAGTGTCGGTGTCCAACTGATGAGGAAGAAATAGCCCATCAGGTTCAGCGCAAACAGCAACCACAGCAGCGGCGTGATCAGCGCCAGGCCGTCGCGGAACAGGTAGCCCGGGTTGAAGCCGGGATATTGTTTTTCGTCCTCGATAACAAACTTGGCATTTGGCGACACTCGGTAGTCGGGCCGGATGGCTTTGATGGTCGATTCCATCTTGCCCCGTTGGCTTTCATGCAGCGTCATATATTTGATCGATTCCGGCAAGCCAATCATGGCGGCGATAGCGATAAGGATGGGCACGATGCCGCCAATCAAAAACAGGATTTGCCAACCGTGTTGCGGCACGAACACCGCGGTCACAAAACCGGGAATGGCACCACCGATCGGGACGCATCCGACGGCGATAATTGCCAGCGTCGCGCGCAGCCTGCGCGGCGCGGATTCAGCGTTGATCGCAACCACGTTGGGGATGACACCGCCGATGCCGAGACCCGCCAACAGCCGCAACCAGAACATCTGATCGAGGTTGGTTGAATAGGCCGCCGCCAGCGTGAACACGCCGAACACCAAGTTCGACCAGACCAGCGCCGCCTTGCGGCCATAGCGGTCGCCAACCCAGCCAAAGATACCCGAACCGAACAGGATACCGACCAGGCTGGCGCTGAAAACAGGACCGAGCGAGCCCGGCTTCAAGGCCCACTCTTTGGCAAGGCTGGGTGCGGCGAAAGCAATCGCGGCAATGTCGTAGCCATCGATGAGAACGAGGAAGAAAGACCAGATAAGCAACTTGATCTGGAATGAGCCTAGTCCGCGCTCATCGAGCAGACGGGAAACCTGAACGAGCGATTGATCCGCCATAGCGCCCTCCCCGAGGTTGCTTTGTTTTGTCAAAGCAATGCCGATAGGCCGGGTGATCCAAAACACCCAAGCGGCCGGATTTCGTTGGCGCCAATATACGCAGATTTTTTAGCGAAGAAGCAATCGGCCCGTTATGATTTGCCTATGATGGGGAATTCTCGGGCTTTTCTTTCAGATTTGTTTCGCACTGCGGTAGCCGCTGCGCATCCGGCGACCTGCCTGCCGCCGCTGTTGCCGGAGCCGCCCGCTGGCCGGCTTATTCTGCTCGCCGCCGGCAAGGCCGCGGGCTCCATGGCCGAAGTCGCGGAAGCCCATTATCTCGACCGGCTGAAGTTCGACCCCAAACGGCTGCGGGGCATCGCGGTGGCGCGCCACGGCTACGGCCGTCCGCTGCGGGTCGTCAGCATGATCGAAGCCGGCCATCCGGTGCCGGACGGCGCGGGTCTCGAAGCCGCCATGCGCGCCATCGAATTCGCCGACAATGCGGTCGCCGCCGACCTGGTGCTGGTGCTGATTTCGGGCGGCGCCTCCGCCAACTGGACCGCGCCGGCGGCAGGCGTCACCTTCGCCGACAAGCAGGCGGTGACGCGTGCGCTATTACGTTCGGGCGCGACCATCGGCGAGATCAACACCGTGCGCAAACATCTCTCGCGCATCAAAGGCGGGCGGCTCGCGCGCACCGCCTATCCGGCAAAGCTGATCACTATCGCGATCTCCGACGTGCCGGGCGACGATCCTTCCGCGATCGGCTCGGGCCCAACCGTGCCCGATCCGACCACGCTCGCCGATGCGCGCGGCATCGTCGCCAAATGCAAACTCGATCTTCCTGGCAGCGTGACCGCGGCGCTTGCCGACATAAAAAATGAAACGCCCAAGCCGGGTGACCCGGTATTCGCCGGCAGCCAATTCGTGCTGGCGGCGCGGCCGGCCGATTCACTTCGCGCGGCGGAGGCCGCGGTGCGCGATGCCGGCTACGAA
>JBOHII010000296.1:0-9479 GCA_050725955.1 Pseudolabrys sp.
GTCTGCCAGCTATAGGCATCCATCAGCGCGACCGCGAGCGGCGAAAACAGGAACTGGCCGAAGGAGCCTGCCGCCGTGCCTAAGCCGAAGGCGGTGGAGCGCCAGCTCGGTGGCACCAGCTTGCCGAAGGCGCCGACGATGATGGTGAAGGCACAGCCGGAAAGCCCAAAGCCAATCAACACGCCGGCCGAAAGGGTCAGTTCACTGGGCGTTGTCGCATGCGCCATCATCACGAGGCCGAGCGCGTAGCAGGCGGCGCCGGCCGCCAACACCCGCGGCGCGCCGAAGCGGTCGGCGATCGCGCCGGCAAAAGGCTGACCGATGCCCCACAGCAAATTCTGGATGGCGAGCGCCAAGCCGAAGACGTCGCGGCCCCAGTGATGGGCCTGTGACAGCGGGGTGAGAAAGAAGCCGAGCGCCGAGCGCGGCCCGAAGCTGATCGCCGCGATCAGGCAACCGCAAACCACGATGACCAGCGGCGTGCGCCAGGCGCTCATCGCGGTCGTTTCGCTTGCTGCTGTTGGCGCCGACATGATGGACCCCGGTTAGCGGCGGACCATATAGGGCCCGCGTGCGCCGAAACAACGAATTATCCTGATCCTAGCCATTTGCGCCGCGCATGGCTCACGCCGCGCATGCATTCCGCCTACAATTTCTTGACTTCTTCGGCCGTGGTCTTGGCATCGCCCCAGCTTGGCTCGTCCGAGCCGTCGCCCCATGCGCGTGGGCGATAAAAGGTATGCACACCGAGCTTGTACAACTTTTTCATCTCGGCGACCCAGCTCGGGTGCACCCAATAGGCGTGATAATGGGTCGACTTTGCCACCTCCGGCATCCACAGCTTGCCGTCGAGCATGTCGTGGGCGATATGCTTGGCGCGCCGCCAGGCATCCGGCTCGGTGACGACGTCGGGAATGCCGTCGCAGGCAAAGGTGAACTGGCAGCCGAGGTGGCGGTTGGCGTTCTGGTAGACCACATCGCAGACGTTGTTCGGGTAGAATGGCGAGAACACCCGGTTCATCACCACCTGCGCGACTGCGATCTGCCCGCGCACCGGCTCGCCGCGCGCTTCGAAATAAACCGCGTTGGCGAGACATTTCTCCGATTTGGCGCGCGCCTTGCCGACGAGCGCCAGCCGCTCGGCCGGGGATTTCGGCCGCTGCTCGAGCCCGGTGACCTCGCCTTTACTGGCAACGCTCTCGCCGGCTTTGTCGGCGCCCGCCCGCGCGGGAGTCAATGCCGATTGTTTGATGTCGGGGTCGCCGGACGCCACCGGCGCGTCGCCCAGCGCCCAGGGCGTAATCGGCGCTTCCATCGCGGCGAGTGGATCCGCGTCGAAATAGATGTGTGAACCGTACTTTCGATTCGGCGGCCTTTGGGCGGCGGACGGCTCAACATCGGGCGCGGCAACATCCTCGTCGGTCGCCGCGGAAAATTCGTATTCCGAATAGGGCTCGAAGCGCCCGCCCGCTTCGCCGCCTTTGAGCGGCGAATCGCTGCGCGCCGCTCCGATCGATGGCAGCGGCGGCATGGGCGGCAGCGGCCGGCGCGGCCGTGCCAGGAATGAGTCGCGTTTGTCCATGCGATTGACGGTGGGAAATTGCAGCGGCGCGTTCGGATCGCCGAGAAACTGCGTGGCGATCGAGCCGGTGATGCCATTCGGATCGAAATTCGCCAATGCGTAGAGCGGCGGGTGCGGGATGGCGGTGCCGATCGGCCGCGGCAGGCTGAAAGTGGCGGCATGAATGGTGCCGAACGGCGAGGCGATCAATTGCCGGTAGGCGCGGGCGGCCACGCCCGACTGGCGCGCGAGCAGCGCGCCGAGGTCCTGGTAGCCGATCGCATTGGGCGCCAGCGAGAAATTTAGCGCGCCAAGACCGATCGCGGCCAGCCTCCACCTTCGACGCCTACGCAACACAGCCATGTTGGCGCCCACGCCACTCGAATACCGTCACCCGCCGGATTGGCGGCAATGCAACGGATATTTTTATGGACTGCTTAACCTTGCGAACCTGTTAATTGCGCGCGCCGCGGTAATCTGAGCGCGTTTGATCGGGCGGTAATGGTTGGGAAACAATCGTTAACCATATGGCAATCGCTTCTGCCCATTATCCGGGCTCACCCCCTGCAGCCGGGCCGGCATGTTCTCGTTCCTCCTTCCAACCACCCTCGCCGGTCACGCGCTGCTGCTGGCGGTGTCTTGCATCGCCGCGCTCGTCCTTGTCTGGCTTTGCTACCGATACCTCGCCGCGCAAAACCGCCAGCTGTCGACCGCCGTCGCCAACATCTCGCAAGGCCTCATCATGTTCGACCGGCAAGGCCGCATCGTTTTCGTCAATAACCGCTACATCGACATGTACAAAGTATCGCCGGAGATCGTGCGGCCGGGCTGCTCGCTGCGCCAACTGATCGCGCACCGCAAGGAAACGGGGCTGTTCACCGGCGACATCGACAACTACTGCCAGAGAATCCTCGATAGCGCCGCCAAGGGCGAAGCGCACGATGCTTATGTAAAAGCCAACGACGGCCGCATTGTACTAGCCAAGAATGAACCGTTGCCCGGCGGCGGCTGGGTATCGACCCACGAGGACGTCACGGAACAGCGCCGCGCCGAGCAGGAACGCGCCGCGATCAACGACCGGCAGAAGCGGCGCGCGGCGATCGACGCGGCGATCGCCTCGTTCCGCCTGCAGGTGGAAAAGCTACTTTCCAGGGTGAGCGACAGCGCGACCGCGATGCGCTCGACCGCGAATACGCTGCTTGGCTCCTCGCATCAGACGTCGGTGCGCGCGACCAGCGCCGTGCAGGCATTCAACGAGGCTTCCGCCAATGTGGAAAGCGCAGCGGTCGCAGCCACCGAATTGTCGAGCTCGATCGCCGAAATCAGCCGTCAGCTCCACCACACCAGCGCCATCGTCGGGCACGCAACGGGCGAGGCGCGCGCAACCGACAGCGAGATCGCGGGGCTCGCCGCCGGCGCGCAGGAGATCGGCGACGTGGTCAAGCTGATCCGCGGCATCGCCGGGCAGACCAATTTGCTCGCGCTCAACGCCACCATCGAGGCCGCACGCGCCGGCGAAGCCGGCAAGGGATTCGCGGTGGTCGCCTCGGAAGTCAAATCGCTGGCGGTGCAGACTGCCGTGGCGACCGAGGAAATCGCCAATCATATCCTAGGCGTGCAAAACTCAACCTCGAGCGCGGTCGAGGCGATCCGGCAGATCGCCACCCGCATGCAGGAAATCAACGAACACAGCGCCGTGGTGGCGACCGCTGTCGAACAGCAGAATTCGGCGACCGAAGAAATCTCGCAAAACGTGGCAAGCGCCGCCGACGGCACCGCGCACGTGGTGGCGGTGCTGGACGAGGTCGCCGCCGCCGCGACCGCAACCCGGTCTTCGGCGGAAGTGGTGCGCGACGCTTCGCAATCGGCCGAAGCCGCCGTCGCCAATCTGCGGATTGAGGTGGAAGACTTCCTCACCAAGGTGGCCGTTTAGTCTTCGATGGCGCGAAATTGCGGCGCCAGCACAATCGCGCCCGCGAGCGTATTGCCCACGACAAAGGCGTAGACGACAAAGATGCGGTCGATGCCCACGCGGGTCAGGCCGTACTGGCGGCGGTTTTGCCAAGCGCGGCTTGCGCGGCGGCGAGCCGCGCGATCGGCACCCGGAACGGCGAACACGACACATAGTCGAGCTTGACCTCGTGGCAAAACCCGATCGAGGCCGGGTCGCCGCCGTGTTCGCCGCAGATGCCGACTTTAAGTTTCGGCCGAACTTTGCGCCCACGCTCGACGCCGATACGCACGAGCTCGCCGACGCCCTGCTGATCGATTGACACAAACGGATCGCCGGGAAGAATGCCGCGCGCGGTATAGATGCCGAGAAAACTCGCCGCGTCGTCGCGCGAGATGCCGAACGTCGTCTGCGTCAGATCGTTAGTGCCGAACGAGAAGAATTCGGCGGTCTGCGCGATTTCGCCGGCGAGCAAGGCGGCGCGCGGCAACTCGATCATGGTACCGACCTGATAGTCGAACTTGGCGCCGGTTTCCTTAGCAACCGCCGCAGCCATGGCGTCGATGCGCGCCTTGACCAGGTCGAACTCGGTTTTGCTGGCGATCAGCGGCACCATCACCTCGGGCACGACAGGTTTACCGGTGCGCTTGGCGGCCTCGATCGCGGCCTCGAAAATGGCGCGCGCCTGCATCTCGGCGACTTCCGGATAGGCGATGGCAATGCGGCAGCCGCGGAAACCGAGCATCGGGTTGAACTCGGCGAGCTCGGCGGCGCGATCGGCGAGTCGTTTCGGATCGGCGCCCATGGCCGCCGCCACTTCCGCGATCTCCTCTTCGCCGTGCGGAAGGAACTCGTGCAGCGGCGGATCGAGCAGGCGGATGGTCGCCGGGCGGCCGCCCATGATCTCGAACAATTCGACAAAGTCGGCGCGCTGCATCGGCAGCAGCTTGGCGAGCGCGGCCCGGCGCGATTTCTCGTCGTCGGCGAGAATCATCTCGCGTACCGCCTGGATGCGGTCCTCGTCGAAGAACATGTGCTCGGTGCGGCAGAGCCCAATGCCCTCGGCGCCGAAGCGCACGGCCGCTTTCGCATCGGCCGGGGTGTCGGCATTGGCGCGCACGCCGAGCTTGCGCGCCTTGTCGGCCCAGCCGATCAAAGTGGCGAATTCGCCCGACAGTTGCGGCTCGATCATGTCGACCTTGCCGGCCAATACTTGTCCCGTCGAGCCGTCGACGGTGATGAAGTCGCCTTGCTTGAACGATTTGCCGCCCGCCGTCATGCTGCGCGCGCCATAGTCCACCCGCAACGACCCGGCGCCGGAGACGCAAGGCTTGCCCATACCGCGCGCGACCACCGCCGCGTGCGAGGTCATGCCGCCTCGGGTGGTGAGGATGCCTTCGGCGGCGTGCATGCCGTGAATGTCCTCGGGCGACGTCTCCACCCGCACCAAGATGACCTTGCGCCCGTCGGCTTTGAACTGGGCGGCCTCGTCGGGCGAGAACACGATCTCGCCCGAGGCGGCGCCGGGCGAAGCCGGCAGGCCGGTGGCGATCACCTCGCGATGGGCGCGCGGATTGATGGTCGGATGCAGCAATTGATCGAGCGCCAGCGGATCGACGCGCAGCACCGCCTCGTTCTTGGAGATCAGCCCTTCGTTCGCCAGTTCGACGGCGATGCGCAGCGCGGCCTTGGCGGTGCGCTTGCCGGCGCGCGTCTGCAACATCCACAACTTGCCCTGCTCGACGGTGAATTCGAGGTCCTGCATGTCGCGATAGTGGCGTTCGAGCGCGTTGTAGATGCGTTTGAGCTCGCCATAGGCTTTGGGCAACACATGCTCCATCGACGGCTTGTCGGAGCCGGCCTCTTTCCGCGCGGCCTCGCTGATCTCCTGCGGCGTGCGGATGCCGGCGACCACGTCCTCGCCCTGCGCGTTGACGAGGTATTCGCCGAAAAGCTTTTTCTCTCCGGTCGAGGGATTGCGCGTGAAAGCAACGCCCGTGGCCGAGGTGTCGCCCATATTGCCGAACACCATGGCCTGCACATTCACCGCGGTGCCCCAGCTTTCCGGAATACTGTGCAGGCGGCGGTAGGTGATGGCGCGCTGGTTCATCCAGGAACCGAATACCGCCCCGATCGCGCCCCACAACTGCTCATGCGGGTCCTGCGGAAACGGTTCGCCGCGTTCGGCCTTCAAACGCTTCTTGTACTGCTCGACCAGATCGGCCCAGTCGTCGGCATAAAGATCGGTGTCGAGCGTATAACCCTGCCGCTCCTTGTGGCGGTCGAGCAGTTCCTCGAAATGCTCGTGGCCGACGCCGAGCACCACGTCGGAATACATCGTGATGAAGCGCCGGTAGCTGTCATAGGCGAAACGCCGGTCGCCGGATTGCTTGGCCAATGCTGTCACGGTCTCATCGTTGAGGCCGAGATTAAGCACGGTGTCCATCATGCCGGGCATCGAGGCGCGGGCACCGGAGCGCACTGAGACCAGCAGCGGATTTTGCGTGTCGCCGAAAAACTTGCCGGTGATGCGGCCGACTTGCGCCAGGGCCTTCTCGACCTGAGCCTTCAGGTCTTTCGGGTACTGCTTTTTGTTGTCGTAATAATAGGTGCAGACGTCGGTGGTGATGGTGAAGCCGGGCGGCACCGGCAGGCCGAGATTGGCCATTTCGGCGAGGCCCGCGCCCTTGCCGCCCAGCAGATTGCGCATCGAAGCCTTGCCCTCGGCGCGGCCGCCGCCGAAGGCGTAAACCCATTTGCCTTTGGCAGGCGCCGACGCCTTGACCCTGGAGGCCTTCTTGATGGGTTTTTTGAGTTTGGCGCTGGCGCGCCTGGGTTTTGCTTTAGCCATGGGCTCAAAATTGTTTAGAGGGCAACGCCCCTAAAAGCACTGCCGGGCAGCGCGGCGCAAGCCCGCCTTTCAAATCAGTGGATTAGTCCGAGGCCGATGACGCCGATCACGATCAGATAGGCCGCGACAATGAAGTTGAGCAGGCGTGGAATGATCAGGATGGCGACGCCGGCGATGAGCGCGACAATAGGCTGCAGGTGGGTGATGCCGATGACCATGGGACTATCCTTTTTGGCTATGAGAGCACAACGAAACGCGAAGCGAGCGGTTCCGCCGCCTTGCTGTCATGTAACCGGCCCGCACCAGCCCGGCAGGTAATGTGCGTCCAAGCCTTTGGCGAGTTTCATGGCCTTTTTGATCGCCCTGTCGAAATCGCCCGCGACCTGCTTGCGCTTCATCCGGCGGCGCAAAAAATCGGCCCACAGAAATTCGCTGAACGGCGTAGTGTCCTTGGCAAAGCCGCCGGCACGGCGCAACTCGCCGGCGAGGCTGCGGAACGGATCGTCCTTGAGCTTGTGGATCGACTTGGGGATTTCCGGGAAGTCGCGGCGGCGCCCGTCCTGGTCATAAGGATGCACCCAGCTGTGATGATCGAGCACCAGCCAGAAGTCGTCAGGCGTCAGCTCGTTCAGGTCGGCGACGATGGTGACCAGGACCTTCTTGACGCCCTCACGATGCAGCGCCAGCGCGAGATGATGATGGTCGATGACATAGTGGCGTTTCTTCGGCCCCAGGATCACCGGAATCATGTGATCGCCGAGGAAGTCTCCGATCTTTTTGGCGCCGCGTTCGCGCAGGCGCTGGCACTTTTCCTCGACTTCGCGCATGCCGACCGAGATCTGGGTCGGGCGCAGATCAGCAATGGAAACCGGCGTAAGGATCGGATCGCGCGCAAAGGACGACATGGCTACCCCCGTTTTGCGGCCGCACAGGAAGAGGCAGCTTAGCCTTCTATTTTGGAAAAATCCGCCACCGCGCGGGTGGCTTCGCGGATTTCGTTGAGCAGCCTGAGGCGATTTTCGCGCAACGCCTTGTCGTCGACATTGACGGTGACGTTGTCGAAGAAGGCATCGACGCGCGGACGCAGTTTCGCCATGGCGCTCATGGCGGCGGCGAAATCTTCCTTGGCGACGGCGGCGAAGGCTTCTTTTTTTACGACGGCAATGGCCTCGGCCAGCGCTTTTTCTTCGGCGTCTTTCAATAATTTCGCGTCCGGCGCCCCGGCAAAAGGCTTTTTATCTTTTTTCTCCTCGATGCTGAGGATGTTCGAAGCGCGCTTGACGCCGGCCAACAGATTTTTACCGTCATCGGTGGCGAGGAATTTGCCGAGCGCCTCGACGCGGCGGACGATCAGCAGCAGGTCGTCCTGACCACCGAGCGCAAAAACGGCATCCACCAGATCGTGCCGCGTACCCTTGTCGCGTAACTGGACTTTGAGCCGGTCGGCGAAAAACGACAGCAAATCATCGCCGGAGGAGAACCTGCTGACTGCTTTTTGGAAGGCCGATGTCAACGGCAAGCGAATTTGGTTGTCGACAAGGATTCGAATAACGCCTAGCGCCGCGCGGCGCAGCGCGTAAGGGTCCTTGCTCCCGGTCGGTTTCTCGTGGATCGCCCAGAACCCGACCAGCGTGTCGATCTTGTCGGCGAGCGCGACGGCTATCGACACCGGATCGCTCGGCACCAGATCGTCCGGGCCTTTCGGCTTGTAGTGATCCTCGCAAGCATGGGCGACGGCCTCGTCCTCGCCTTGCGCTTCGGCGTAGTAGCGGCCCATCAGGCCTTGCAGCTCGGGAAATTCGCCGACCACGTCGGTCAACAGATCGGCCTTGCACAATTGCGCGGCACGTTCGGCCTTTTTCGAGTCGGCTTTGACCAGCGGCGCCAGCTCTTTGGCGAGTGCGGTAATGCGCGCGATGCGCTCGGCCTGCGTGCCGAGCTTTTCGTGGAAAACAATCTGCTCGAATTTCGGCAGCCGGTCCTCGAGTCTGGTTTTCAAATCGGTCTCGTAGAAGAACTTGGCGTCGCTCAAGCGCGCGCGGATGACGCGCTCGTTGCCGGCGATGATGGCCTTGCCGCCGTCGCTCGCCTCCTCATTGGCAACCAGAATGAACTTGTTGGTGAGCTTAGCCGTCTGCGCATCGCGCAGCACGAAGCATTTCTGGTTGTTGCGGATGGTGGCGCGGATGACTTCCTCGGGGATCGCCAGGAACGCTTTGTCGAACGAACCCATCAGCGTCACCGGCCATTCCACCAGCCCGGCGACTTCGGCGAGCAGGCCGCCGTCTTCGATGAGTTCGAGACCCTGCGCGAAGGCCAGGTTCTTGGCGTCGGCCAGGATCGTCTCAGCGCGGCGCGCCGGATCGAGCACCACCTTGGCGGCTTGTAGCTTGGCGAGATAGTCGTCGAAATGACGCACTTTGAACGTGCCCGGCGCCATGAAGCGGTGGCCGCGCGTTTCATCGCCGGATTTGATGCCCCCGACCTCAAAGTGCACGATTTCCGGTTCCTCTGTTTCGGGCCCGAAGGTAGCGACAATCGAATGCAATGGCCGAACCCACCTAATCCAGTCAGCCTCCAGGTGAATCTTTTTTCCGTCTTCAGTCAGAAGGAATCCGCCACCCTCTGTTAAAAGGCCTCCACTCTCCGGCTCCGCCCCCCAGCGCATCGACTTCGGCCACGGAAAACCGCGCACCACTTCGGGGATCACCTCCGCCAGCACATCGAGCGCCGGCCTGCCGGCCTTCTCGATCACGGCCACATAGAAGTCGCCCTTCTTGTCCGCCTGCACTTTGGCCTGATCGATCGACTTCAGTCCCACAGCGCGCAGGAAACCCGCGATTGCCTGCTCGGGCGCGCCGACTTTCGGTCCCTTGCGCTCTTCTTTCAGATCGGGCTGGCCCGCCGGCACGCCATGCACCGACAGCGTCAGCCGGCGCGGCGTGACGAAGGCCTTGGCGCCATCATAGGTGAGACCGGCCGCCACCAGCCGGTCGGTGATCATCTTGCGCAGGTCCTCGGCCGCGCGCGTCTGCATGCGCGCCGGGATTTCCTCCGACAGAAATTCAAGCAATAAATCAGGCATCGCGAACTCGTGATGGCGGGCCAACGAACCG
>JBOHII010000297.1:0-13185 GCA_050725955.1 Pseudolabrys sp.
GACTATGCCGCTACATCGGCATCACCTCGACCTTCCACCACGATTTTGCCGCGATCGAAGCCGTGCTCAAGCGCGAGAAGCCCGATTTCCTTGAGATCGACTATTCGCTCGACAACCGCCTGGCCGAAAAAAGCATTCTGCCGGCCGCCGCCGAGGTCAAGGCCGCCGTGCTGACCGCGCTGCCGTTCGGCCGCGCGCGGCTGTTCCGCGCGGTGCGCGGCAAGGAGATTCCGGACTGGGCGCGCGGCTTCGCCACCAGTTGGGCGCAATTCTTCCTCAAATACCTGTTGAGCGATCCGCGCGTGACCGTGGTCATCCCCGGGACCAACAGTCCCGCGCACATGACGGACAATCTCGGCGCCATGCGCGGCCCGTTGCCGGATGCCGATCAGCGCCGGAAAATGGAGGCGTTTGCCGCCGCCCTGTAGCGGCCCGCGCGGCGGCGCAGGTTAATTCACGCTTTCGCCCGGCGCGCTGGCGTGAATGGCGAGCGCGTGCACGCCGGAGGCCAATTCACCGGAAAGTGTCGCGTTGATCATGCGATGGCGTTCGAGCCGGGTCTTCCCTTTGAACGCCTGCGCCACGATATAGATCCGATAATGCGTCTCGCCGCCTGCACGGTACCCGGCATGGCCGGCGTGGCGGTCCGATTCGTCCACCACGTCGAGGCTTTGTGGCGCGAAAGCCTCGGTCAACTTCTTTGTGATGAGATCGGCGGTGCGCATCGCTTCCGAGTTAAGCGGGGGCGGGGCGCCGGTCAATGGCCGCGGCGCGGCGTTTTAACGCCGTCGCACGATTGTCAAGTCTTGAAGATGACATGCCTCACGGCGCATAATGTTCGGTCATGAAATTCGACTCGCCGATTTTCGATCGCGTCCGCGTCAAGCCGGACAAGGACCGCCGCGCCAAAACCGGCGGCCCGGCCTGCCAATGGGCGGGCTGCAAGGAGAAGGCCACTCATCGTGCGCCGAAGGGCCGCGAGAACGAGAAGGATTACTGGCGCTTCTGTCTCGAACACGTGCGGCACTACAATCAGAATTACAATTTCTTCAAGGGCATGAACGACGCCGCCGTAATGGCCTACCAGAAGGATGCCATCACCGGCCATCGCCCGACCTGGAAGATGGGCACCGGCAAGGCCCAAACGCGCGCAGATTTCCGCGCCTTCGGCAAAGGCGATGCCGCCGATCCGTTCAGCCTGTTCGGTGACGGCATGCGCGCCGAGCAGCAGGCGCGCGCCGAGCACGCCCGGCCGATCCGCAATGCCGAGCGCAAGGCGCTCGATACGCTTGGGCTCGACGTCGGCGCCACGCCGCACCAGGTCAAGATGCGTTTCAAGGAACTGGTGAAGCGACACCATCCCGACGCCAATGGCGGCGACCGTTCGACCGAGGACCGCCTGGTCGAAGTCATCCAGTCGTACAATTATTTAAAATCGGTCGGCTTCGGCTAAAGGCGCGCGGCCGGCCTGCTAATACTGCGGGTGAACGTAGAGGCCTTGCGTGCTCGTCACCACGCTGACGCTGCCACCGAACTGATAAAGTCCGCTGGCGATCAGCGCGATAACAGCGACCGCCATGCCAAACCGCCCCAATTGTTCGACCATGAGCTTCCCCCGTCCTTGTCCTTAACAGTTTCTTAGTGCCGCGCTTAATTGCGGGTAAATCCGCCGCGGCGGCATGCCAACGCGGTAAAGCAACCGTTAAGTGGGCAAGTGCTGCCCTATAAGAATCTCCAGTCGAACCGATACAGCCGCACGCGCGCAACAGCTCGGCGAGCCTGGCCAGCTGCCGTTGCAGCTCGGCTGCCACGCTGCGAAACACGATGCTGCCCCCGCGCGAGCCGCACCCCAAAGTTTCGCTGCGATGGTTCGCTCGCCGTCGATCCGAATGCGCGAATGCCGCTCCACCGTCAAAAAATATACGTGAGCGGCACTTGCCGAGCGTGCCTATCGCGGCCGAGCGCCGCAGCCGTGCTGCCCGCCGCGCTTTTTGATGCCACGCGCGAGGCCCCGCCGCTTGCGGCCGCGCAACCCAGCCCCGCCTTCCATTCAGGCCAGGTCGTGCCTATCTCATTGATATTATTGATGGGGCCAATCGCGACGCCTGGGTTTTTCGCCGCCCCGCCGTCTGCTAAGTTGCCGCCATCAGCCGGCCGGACGAGTCGAGGCGTAAACAGGCTTCGGGATAGCGCGAAGCCACGGAGGTTCAATTGACTGCTGCAATTCAAGAAAATGCCGGCAAAGCCTACGAGAACTTGCCCGACATGAAAGTGTCGATCCGCCAGCAGTTCGGCATCGATAGCGACATGGAAGTGCCGGCTTACTCCAAGCCGGACGAGCACGTGCCCGAGCTCGACCCCGATTACCGCTTCGACCGGCCGACCACGCTCGCCATCCTCGCCGGCTTTGCCAAGAACCGCCGGGTCATCGTCACCGGCTATCACGGCACCGGCAAGTCGACCCATATCGAGCAGGTGGCGGCAAGGCTCAATTGGCCCTGCGTGCGCGTCAATCTCGACAGCCACATCAGCCGCATCGATCTGATCGGCAAGGACGCCATCGTTATCAAGGACGGCCAGCAGATCACCGAATTCCGCGAGGGCATTCTTCCCTGGGCATTGCAAAACAACGTCGCGCTGTGCTTCGACGAATACGACGCCGGCCGCCCGGACGTGATGTTCGTGATCCAGCGCGTGCTGGAATCCTCCGGCCGCCTGACGCTGCTCGACCAGAGCAAGGTGATTAAGCCGCATCCCTGCTTTCGCCTGTTCGCCACCGCCAACACGGTCGGCCTCGGCGATACGAGCGGCCTTTATCACGGCACCCAGCAGATCAACCAGGGCCAGATGGACCGCTGGTCGATCGTCACGACGTTGAATTATCTGCCGCACGACAACGAGGTCGAGATCGTGTTGGCGAAAGCCAAGCACTATCGCAACGAGCAGGGCAGGGACATCGTCAACAAGATGGTGCGCGTCGCCGACTTGACGCGCAACGCCTTCATGAACGGCGACATCTCGACGGTGATGAGCCCGCGCACGGTGATCACCTGGGCTGAGAACGCCGAGATCTTCAACGATTTCGGTTTCGCCTTCCGGCTCACCTTCCTGAACAAATGCGACGAGCTGGAGCGGCCGATCGTTGCCGAGTTCTATCAGCGCTGCTTCGGCGTCGAATTGCCGGAGAGCGCTGTGAACGTGGCATTGAGTTGATCTTTCTTCCCCTCTCCCCTTGCGGGAGAGGGTGCCGAGTAGCCGAAGGCTGCGAGGCGGGTGAGGGGTCAGTCTTTCCGCATTCGCCGATAGTCCGACCCCTGACCCGGCTCGCCTTCGCTTCGCTCAGGCGATCCACCCTCTTCCGCAAGGGGAGAGGGTAAGAAGGTAGCGAGTGTACCGAACGCATGGCCTCCAACATCAAAAGCAAACCGTCGCCGAAGGACGCGCCGACCGAGCCGTTCAAGCGCGCGGTCACCGGCTGCCTGCGCGCGATCGCGCGCAAGCCCGACCTCGAGGTCGCCTTCGCCGCCGAGCGCCCCGGCCTGATGGGCGGCAAAGTCCGCTTACCTGAGCCGCCGCGCAAGCTCGGCCGCGGCGAGGCGGCGATCGTGCGCGGCCATGCCGACGCGATTGCATTGCGCATTGCCTGCCACGATCCGGCGGTGCATCGACGCCTGCAACCGGCCGGCCAGCAGGCGCGCGCGGTGTTCGAGGCGGTCGAGCAGGCGCGCGTCGAGGCGATCGGCGCGCGCCGCATGGACGGCGTCGCCAAGAATCTGACCGCCATGCTCGACGAGAAATTCCATCGCGGCAAATTCGAATCGATCACCGAACGCGCCGATGCCCCGATCGAGGACGCGCTGGCGCTTTTGGTGCGCGAGCGGCTGACCGGGATGGCGCCGCCGCCGGCGGCCAAGAAGCTGGTCGACCTCTGGCGTCCGCTGATCGAGGCGCGCGCCGGACGCGATCTCGACCGGCTGGAAAACGTGCTCGAAGATCAGCGCCAATTCGGCGACGCGGTGCACGATCTGCTCGACGCGCTGGAAATGGGTGACGACCGCAGCCGCGATTCCGAGGAGGAAGAGGACGGCGAGGACGAACGCCGCAAGCAGGAATCGGGCGAGGACGGCGACGCCGCCGATAGCGACGAGATGCAGCGCATGAGCACGGAGGACACGCAGGTTTCCGCCGAGGACATGCCCGACAGCGCCGCCGAGGCGGCCGAGGCGCCGACCGCCGACATGGCCGACGACGCCGACATGGGCGATGCCGAGACCCCGGGCGAGCCGCAGCGGCCACGTCATTTCGGCGACAACCAGCCGCGCGGGCCGGATTACCGCGCCTTCACCGTCCGTTTCGACGAGGCCGTGGCGGCCGAGGATCTGTGCGAGCCGGAGGAACTCGACCGCCTGCGCGGCTATCTCGACAAGCAGCTGTCCAATCTGCAAGGCGTGGTCGCGCGTCTCGCCAACCGGCTGCAACGCCGGCTGATGGCGCAGCAGAACCGCTCCTGGGAATTCGACCTGGAAGAGGGCCAACTCGATCCGGCGCGGCTGTCGCGCATCATCGCCGACCCCTTGCATCCGCTCTCGTTCAAGGCCGAGAAGGACATGCAGTTCCGCGACACCGTGGTCTCGCTGCTGCTCGACAATTCCGGCTCGATGCGCGGGCGTCCGATCACGGTTGCCGCGACCTGCGCCGACATCCTGGCGCGAACGCTCGAGCGCTGCGGCGTCAAGGTGGAGATTCTCGGCTTCACCACGCGCGCCTGGAAGGGCGGCCAGTCGCGCGAGCACTGGCTCACCGCCGGCAAGCCGCCCAATCCCGGTCGGCTCAACGACCTGCGCCACATCATCTATAAGTCGGCCGACGCGCCGTGGCGGCGCGCGCGCAAGAATCTCGGCCTGATGATGCGCGAGGGCCTGCTCAAGGAGAACATCGACGGCGAGGCGCTCGACTGGGCGCACACGCGGCTGTTGGCGCGCACCGAGCAGCGAAAAATTCTCATGATGATTTCCGACGGCGCGCCGGTCGACGATTCCACGCTCAGCGTCAATCCCGGCAATTATCTCGAACGTCACCTGCGCTGGGTGATCGAGGAGATCGAGACGCGTTCGCCGGTCGAACTGATCGCCATCGGCATTGGCCACGACGTGACGCGCTACTACCGCCGCGCCGTCACCATCGTCGACGCCGAGGAGCTGGGCGGCGCGATGACCGACAAACTCGCCGAGCTGTTCGAGGAGCACGCCGCCGCCGAGCCGCCGCGCCCGCAACGGCGGAGACGCGTGGCGTGATCCCCTACTGGCTGCGCCGCCGCTATGCCGCAGGAGCGGTGCTGGCGGCGCTGGCGGTCGCGGCGGCCTCCTATGCGCTGGCGGCGTCGCTGCGCACCAGCCAGGCGGTCACCCGTATCGAGGTGCGCGCGCTGCCGATCGAATCCTTCGACAACCGCGATCCGACGCGGGTGCGCTTCGGCGCGCTGGAATTCCGCGGCGGCCTCGCGCTCACCTCGACCTATGAACCCTTCGGCGGCATTTCCGCGCTGCTGGTCGAGCCCGACGGCAGTCATTTCCTCAGCCTCACCGACCACGGCTCCTGGCTGCGCGGCCGCATCACGTACGAAAATGGCAGGCCCACCGGCATCGCCGACGCCGAAATGGCGCCGATGCTGGGGCCCGACGGACGCCCGCTCGCCGCGCGCGGCTGGTTCGACACCGAATCGCTCGCCGAGGCCGACGGCATGGTCTATGTCGGCATCGAGCGCGTCGAAAAGATCGTGCGCTTCGCCTATCGCCGCGACGGCCTCGCGGCGCGCGGCGTGCCGATCAAGGTGCCCGACGACTTCAAGACCTTCACCTACAACAAGAGCCTGGAATGCCTGACGGTGCCGCCGAAGGGTGCCCCGCTCGCCGGTCAACTGATTGCGGTCACCGAGCACAGCCTGGACGCCGCCGGCAATCATCGCTCCTATGTCATCGACGGCAACCGGGTCATGCGCTTTTCGGTCAAGCGCAGCGGCGACGATTTCGACGTCAGCGACTGCACCATCCTGCCGCCGGCCGATCTCTTGCTGCTCGAGCGCAGCTTTTCATACACGCGCGGCATCGCCTTTCGCATCCGCCGCATCCCGCTTGCGCGCATCCAGCCCGGCGCGCTGGTCGACGGAACGCCACTGATCGAAGCCGATCTCGCCTACCAGATCGACAACATGGAAGGCATCGCGGTGCACACCAACGCCGCCGGCGAGACCATCATCACGCTGGTATCGGATGATAATTTTTCCGTCATCGAGCGCAACCTGCTGCTGCAGTTCGCGCTGGTGGAATAATCGTGATGACGGGTTCGCGCCTGCGGCGCGCCCCGGAATGACGGTAGGCGCTGGATAACTTAGGCGCTCGCCGCGGCCTTCTTCTTTACGATCGCGCGCTTGAGTTCGCGCATCTTGGGCGCGAGCTCGGCGTCCTTCGCTTTGAGCAAAAAGGCGTCGAGCCCGCCGCGATGGTCAACGGTCTTGAGCGCATTGGCCGACACCCGCACGCGCACTTTGCGCTGCAGGGAATCGGAAATCAGCGTGACGTTGCGCAGGTTTGGCATGAACCGCCGCTTAGTCTTGATATTGGAGTGGCTCACTTTATGACCGGAGAGCGGCCCCTTGCCGGTCAGGTCGCAACGCCAAGACATGGCTCATCCCTCGAAAATACGCCGGCGCGTCTGGCGCCGGTCCGGTCGCTGTTCATGGAAGTCGCGCGGACGTATAGAGAGCGGGCTTGCGAGCGTCAAGCCGCACAATCGGGCGTAATTTTAACCGCTTTCCCCCCGTTTCCAAGTTTTGCGCCCGGCGGGCCGGCGACCAAACATTCGACTTAATCCGCGCCGACTTAGGCGGCCCCGGAATTGGCAATGCTTTCCTGTGGGGCAATGGGCGTGCGGGCCGGCGCGCCTCTTGCATACCGGTTGCAACCGCCGGCTAAATATCGAGCGTCGATCGGCACCGCGTGAAGCCTTCGCCCGGTGCGAAACAGGGTGACCGTTCGTGCTGGCATCGCACCGTTATTGCCGCCTCGTGCCGGTGTCTGCCGCTGCGCTTGTCGCCGCGCTTGCCGCAACGCCGGTCGCCGTGCGCGCCCAAGGCAAGCTCGATGCGCAGTACGCAGTGACGATCGCCGGCATCACCATCGGCAAGGGCAGTTGGGTGGTCGACATCACCGACACTCACTATACGTCGGCGGCGAACGGCGCCACCGCCGGCCTGGTGCGCGTATTTAGCCACGGTCACGGCGTCAGCGTCGCGCATGGCACGCTGCACGCCGGCGCGCCGCAGTCCTCGACCTATGTGTCCACCGTCGTCAGCAGCAAAAAGACCGACGACGTCCGCCTTACCCTCGACAAAGGCGACGTGACGGATTCCCGGCTCGATCCGCCGCAGGAAGACGATCCCGACCGCGTGCCGATCACCGAACAGCATCAGCACGGCATCCTCGATCCAATGACCGCGGCACTGTTGCGCACGCCGGGCAACGGCAATCCGCTGTCGCCGGAAGCCTGCAAGCATTCGCTGCCGGTGTTCGACGGCCGGCTGCGCTACGACCTGCAACTTGTCTTCAAGCGCATGGACCAGGTCAAAGCCGCCAAGGGCTACGCCGGCCCGGTGGTGGTCTGCGCGGTTTACTTCACGCCGGTCGCCGGCTTCATCCCGTCGCGCTCGGCCATCCGCTACATCACCAAGCAGCGCGACATCGAAGTGTGGCTGGCGCCGATCGCCGGTACGCGCGTCTTGGTGCCGTTCCGCGCACAGGGGCCGAGCCCGATCGGCAAGGTCGTGCTGGAAGCCACCCAATTCGTGTCGGAGCGCGTCACCACGCGCGCCTCCGTCAATGGCATGAAGATGCAGTAACCTGTCATTGCGCGGCGCGAGCGAAGCGCTTTTGTCCGTCAATCTCAGGATGACGGGAGTAGGGCTTGACTCTTGTGCAGGAGGCGACTCGTGCCCGCGTTAATATTTGGCGGGCTTTAGCGGCCCTTGAATCCGGCCTGCGCTACCCGATCTTGTGGTCTTGGCAACGGCCCTTGCCAGATATCGCCGTGAACGAAGCCGTATAGGCCCCGAGTCAGCGATTCGGGCGCGTTTCGTTCCAGACTCGTTCTATAGCTTAACCGCAGGCTTGTGTGCCGTCGCATTGTGATACAGGAAGCTTCTTTTCGTCATGCCCGGACCCGCGAGCCGGGCATTACGCATAAGTTGGACGCGCAATGGCCATCTCTTTTTCCCCGCAGCCCAACCGAGCAGCGCGCGCTCGCGGCGCCGGCGTCACCGCCGTGCTCGGACCGACCAAAACCGGCAAGACGCATCTCGCCATCGAGCGGATGCTGGCGCATTCCTCCGGCATGATCGGGCTGCCACTGCGGCTGCTGGCGCGCGAGGTCTACAACAAGGTGGTCGAGCGCGCCGGCAAGGATGCCGTGGCGCTGATAACCGGCGAGGAGAAGATCAAGCCGCCCAATCCGCGTTTCTGGGTTTCCACCGTCGAAGCCATGCCGCGCGATCTCGACGTCGCCTTCCTCGCCGTCGACGAGGTCCAGCTCGGCGCCGACTTCGAGCGCGGCCATGTGTTCACCGACCGCCTGCTTAACCTGCGCGCGCGCGAGGAGACGCTGGTGCTGGGCGCCGCCACCGTGCGCCCAATGGTGGAAAAACTCCTGCCGGGCGCGCATATCGTCAGCCGGCCGCGGCTGTCGATGCTCACTTTCGCCGGCGAGAAGAAGCTCACCCGGCTGCCCTCGCGCTCCGCCATTGTCGCGTTCTCGGCCGAGGAAGTTTACGCCATCGCAGAATTGATCCGCCGCCAGCGCGGCGGCGCCGCGGTGGTGCTGGGCGCGCTCAGCCCGCGCACCCGCAATGCGCAGGTCGCGCTTTATCAGTCCGGCGATGTCGACTATCTCGTCGCCACCGATGCCATTGGCATGGGCCTCAATCTCGACGTCGATCACGTGGCCTTCGCCGGCGACCGCAAATTCGACGGCTACCAGTTCCGCAAGCTCAATCCCGCGGAACTCGCGCAGATCGCCGGCCGCGCCGGCAGGGCCACCCGCGACGGCACGTTCGGTACGACCGGACGTTGCGATCCGTTCGAGCCGGAACTGGTGCAGGCGCTGGAGAGTCATACGTTTGAGCCGATCCGCCTGCTGCAATGGCGCAATTCCGCGCTCGATTTCAGCTCGATCGGCGCGCTGCAGGCCTCGCTGGCGGCGTCTCCGACCGAAGCGGGGCTCACGCGCGCGCCGACCGCGGAAGACATTCTCGTTTTGGAACACGCCGCGCGCGATGAAGCGGTGCGATCGCGGGCGGTTACGCCAAAGGCCGTCGAGCGGTTGTGGGATACTTGTCAGGTTCCCGATTATCGCAAGATCGCGCCCGCCACCCACGCCGAACTGGTGGTCACCCTCTATGGATTCCTGATGCGGGAGGGTAACATCCCGGTCGATTGGTTCAGTCAACAAGTGGCGCAGGCCGACCGCACCGACGGCGGCATCGACACCCTCTCCAACCGGATCGCGCATGTCAGGACCTGGACTTTCGTCGCCAACCGCCCGGATTGGCTTGCCGACCCGGAGCATTGGCAGGGCGTTACCCGCGCGGTCGAAGACAAGCTGTCCGATGCGCTGCACGAACGTCTGGCCGAACGTTTCGTGGACCGCCGCACCAGCGTGCTGATGCGGCGGCTGCGAGAGAATACGATGTTGGAAACCGAAATCGGAAAGTCCGGCGAAGTCACGGTCGAGGGCCATGTGATCGGCCGGCTCGACGGCTTCATGTTCGCGCCCGATGCCGCAGCCGCCGGCTCCGAAGCCAAGGCGCTCAACGCCGCGGCGCAGAAGGCGCTCGCCGGCGAGATCGAAGCCCGGGCCACCAAGCTGTCGCAGTCCTCGAACGACCACATCGTGCTGGCGAGCGACGGCGCGCTGCGCTGGACCGGCGACGTGGTGGGCAAGCTGATCCCCGGCGACGACGTGCTGCGTCCGCGCCTGCGCATCGTCGCCGACGAGCACCTGACCGGTCCGGCGCGCGAACTGGTGCAGACCAGGCTCGACCTCTGGCTCAAGACCCATATCGAGAAATTGCTGGCGTCGCTGTTTTCGCTCGCTGCCGCCGACGATGTGACCGGCATGGCGCGCGGCATCGCTTTCCAATTGGTGGAAGCACTCGGCGTGCTGGAACGCCAGAAGGTGGCGGAAGAGGTCAAGGGTCTCGACCAGCCGGCGCGCGCGACTTTGCGCAAATACGGCGTGCGCTTCGGCGCCTATCACATCTATCTGCCGTTGCTGCTCAAGCCGGCGCCGCGCGCGCTGGCGACGCAACTCTGGGCGCTCAAGCACGAGAGCCCGGACGCCAAGGGCGTTTCCGACTTGCTGCATCTCGCCGCCTCGGGGCGCACCTCAATTCCGGTCGACAAGGAAACGCCGAAGCCGCTCTACCGCACCGCCGGCTATCGCGTGTGCGGCGAACGCGCGGTGCGCGTCGATATCCTGGAGCGGCTCGCCGATCTCATCCGCCCGGTCTTGTCCTGGCGGGGGACCTCGCCCGGTCCGAAACCGGACGGCGTGTTCGACGGTCGCGGCTTCACCGTCACCGGCGCCATGACCTCGCTAACCGGCGCCTCGGGCGAGGACTTCGCCTCCATCCTGCGCTCGCTCGGCTATCGCATGGATCGCCGTCCGAAACCGGCGGCGCCCGTAGCGCCGGCCGAAGGGCAAGCCCCAGACGCGCCCGTGGCGGAACCGCCGGTCATCGATCTGACGGTAGCGCAACTCGCCGCGCCGACTTTGACCGCGCCTGCGCCAGCCGAGCCGCCCGAGGTTGAGTCGCCGCCGACCGAAGTGGCGGCGGGCGAGCCGGCAGAACAAAAAACGCCGGTTAGCGATGCCCTGCCGCCGCAGGCCGATGCTCGCCAAGAAGAAAAAGAAGAACATGGCGTTCTGGAGCGGACAGAGCCCGGTTCTGCAAACCTCAGCCAAACTGCGAGTGAAACCTCGGCGGGTTCGCCGGCCGCCGACGAGCCGGCCATGGTCGAGGTCTGGCGTCCGGCCGGCCGCTTCGAGAAGCGGAGCAATCGGCCGCGCCGCCCGCGCCGTCCGCAAAAAGCGCCGGCGCAAGCGGTCGTTTCCGCGGCGGCGGACAGCGGCGAAGCCGCAGCTGCGGCCGTACCTGCGCAAGCTGTGACCGCCGCCCCGGCAGCGGCCGATTCCGGCGAAAAACCAAGCGGTCCGCGCCCCGATCGCGAGCGCAAGGATCGTCAGGAACGGCACGATCGGCATGAGCGCCAGCAGCGTATGGAACGCCAGGGCCAACTTGTCGATCGCAAAGCAAGACCCGAGCGCAGCGATCGCCCGCGCCGCGAAAAAGGCGACCGCGTGGACCGCGCCGAGCGCGAGCAGTATTACGCAAAGCCTTACGGGGGCTCGGAAAATCGCAACAAGCAGCCGGATCCTAATTCGCCTTTCGCCAAGCTCGCCGCGCTCAAGCAGCAACTCGAACAGAACACCAAAGAATCCTGATGCGCATGATCTCGAAAAGTCGGAACCGGTTTCTTCCCTTCGCGAAGCCCGCGTCGGCGGGCGAAGCAAGGTCCGACAAGATCATGCGCAAGCTTTAAAAGCCTTGGATCGCCAGCGCATCGACAAATGGTTGTGGCACGCGCGCGTGGTGCGCACGCGCAGCGCCGCCGCGGCGCTGGCCGAAGCCGGCTTCGTGCGGCTCAACGGCCGGCGCATCACCGCGCCCAGCCAGCCGGTGCGCATGGGCGACGTGGTGACGCTGGCGCTCGACCGCGCGGTGAAAGTGGTCGAGGTCGCGGGCTTCTGCGAAAAGCGCGGCGGCGCGCCCGCGGCACGTGCGCTTTACCGTGATTTGACAACGAGTTCCGGGCCCAAGGCCTGCATTTAGGCGGGCCGCCGGCGTAAACTCCCGCTGTCAATCGGCGGCATGACCGCGCGCAGCCATGGCGGCTGCATGGCTTGTGGCTTATGTAGCGTTACGATAGGCAGCGCTGCTGCATTTTTTCCGGAGCCGGGATGACCTACGTCGTCAACGAAACCTGCATCAAGTGCAAATACATGGACTGCGTGGAAGTGTGTCCGGTGGACTGCTTCTACGAGGGTGAAAATATGCTGGTCATCCACCCGGATGAATGCATCGATTGCGGCGTCTGCGAGCCAGAATGCCCGGTCGACGCGATCAAGCCCGATACCGAGGCCGGCCTGGAGCAATGGCTGGAAATAAACGCCGAGTACGCCAAGGTCTGGCCGAATATAACGGTGAAACGCGACCCCCCGCCCGACGCCAAGGATTGGGAGGACGTTCCCGACAAGTTCAAGAAGTTCTTTTCCGCTAATCCGGGAACCGGCGATTAACGCTCGCGCCACCCCCTAACCGCCTACCTATTAAGGTGCGGTGACGGCCGCCGCGGCGGCAAAATTAACCGATATGCCAATTTTGCAGGCATGTTATCTCCGAATTGCGCTTTTGCGACGCCATAAGGCTTTGATTTTGGCTAAAAATGTGCTATATATAGGAAATCCGATGAAGATGAAAAACGCCGCTACGGATCAGCTCCCCCGCTCGGGAGCCTTATTTTTCGCGGCTATACCCAAGGGTCTTGATAGAGGGCGTGTAATCCACGCGTGAGCAGTGGCAGGAAAATCGCGTCAAAAAGCCAAGAAAGGTTCCACCGGCATGAGCCGGAGACCGAAAAAGTCTGCCGAAACGCGGCGGACCTCACATGTCTCGCGCGGCGCCGTCCGCGGCGGGGCTCCCGCAGCTAAATTGGCCGGTAGCCGCAAGGCCGCCGGTGAAGGAGTTATGCCCGGAATGCCCAGCAAGAAGACTACCCAAAGACAAGGTTTCAAGACCAACGAGTTCATCGTCTATCCCGCCCACGGGGTGGGCCAAATCCTGGCCATCGAGGAACAAGAGGTCGCGGGCGCCAAACTCGAACTTTTCGTCATCAACTTCGTCAAGGACAAGATGACGTTGCGGGTTCCCACCGCCAAGATCGTCTCGGTCGGCATGCGCAAGCTGGCGGAGGCTCCGCTGGTCAAGCGCGCGCTCGAAACGCTCAAGGGCCGCGCGCGCATCAAGCGCACCATGTGGTCGCGCCGGGCGCAGGAATACGAAGCCAAGATTAACTC